>NZ_JBEXSW010000008.1:0-223028 GCF_040613775.1 Streptomyces sp. NPDC006208
CCGGACGCCGCGCCCGCGCCGGACGCCGCGCCCGCGCCGGACGCCGCGCCCGCGCCGGACGCCGCGCCCGCGCCGGACGCCGCGCCCGCGCCGGACGCCGCGCCCGCGCCGGATGCCGCGGCCGGGCCCGGAGCCCCCCGGCCACAGGCCGGGTCCACGGACGGATCCGGCGACCCGGGATCCGACACCGATGAGCCGAACCGACCCGATGGAGGCGACCCCGCGTGAACGACGCTCTCGACGTCGCCTTCCGGCTTCTCGTCGTCTTTGCCGTGTTCATGGTCTTCCCCCTGGTCATCGGGCAGACCGAGCACAAGGTGATGGCCCATATGCAGGGCCGCCTCGGCCCCATGTACGCGGGCGGCTTCCACGGCTGGGCCCAGCTCGTCGCCGACGGCGTGAAGTTCGCGCAGAAGGAGGACGTGGTTCCGGCCGCCGCCGACCGCCGCATCTTCCAACTCGCGCCTGCCGTCGCCCTTCTTCCGTACCTCCTCGTACTGGTCGCGATCCCGATCGGCCCGAGCGAGGGCGCGGTCGGTCAGGTCGTCGACGCCGGCATCTTCTTCGTGCTCGCCGTCATGGGCGTCGGGGTGCTCGGCTCGCTGATGGCAGGCTGGGCCTCGGCCAACAAGTTCTCCCTTCTCGGCGGACTGCGCACCGCCGCCCAGCTGCTGGCGTACGAGCTGCCCATGCTGCTCACCGCCGCCTCGGTCGCGATGGCGGCCGGCACGGTCTCGCTCCCCGGCATCCTGAACGCCTTCGAGTGGTGGTGGCTGCCCTGGCAGATCGTGGGCGCCATCGTCTTCTTCGTGGCCGGCCTCGCCGAACTGCAGCGTCCGCCCTTCGACATGCCGGTCGCCGACTCCGAGATCATCTTCGGTGCGTACACCGAGTACACCGGCCTGCGCTTCGCGCTGTTCCTGCTCGCCGAGTACGCGGGCATCGTCGTCCTGTGCGGTCTGACCACCGTGCTCTTCCTGGGCGGCTGGCACGGCCCGTTCGGGGCCGAGGGCCTCGGCTGGGTGTGGACCCTGCTCAAGTCGGCCGTACTCGCCTTCATCGTCATCTGGCTGCGCGTCACCTATCCCCGGATGCGTGAGGACCAGCTGCAGAAGCTCGCCTGGACGACGCTCGTCCCGCTCGCCCTCGCCCAGATCGCCCTCACCGGCGTCGTCAAGGTGGTGATGTAGACATGGCTCCGATCCCCGGATCCGGCCTTGCCAAGGGCCTGGCCGTCACCCTGCGGACGATGACGAAGAAGACCGTCACCCAGCAGTACCCGGACGTCCTGCCCGAACTTCCGCCCCGCACCCGCGGCGTGATCGGCCTGTTCGAGGAGAACTGCACGGTCTGCATGCTCTGCGCCCGTGAGTGCCCGGACTGGTGCATCTACATCGACTCCCACAAGGAGACGATGCCGGCGGCCACCCCCGGTGGCCGGGAGCGCAGCCGCAACGTCCTCGACCGCTTCGCCATCGACTTCTCGCTGTGCATGTACTGCGGTATCTGCATCGAGGTCTGTCCTTTCGACGCGCTGTTCTGGTCCCCGGAGTTCGAGTACGCGGAGACGGACATCCACGAACTCACCCACGAGCGCGACAAGCTCCGCGAGTGGATGTGGACGGTCCCGGCCCCGCCCGCGCTCGACCCCGGCGCCGAGGAGCCGAAGGAGATCGCCGCGGCCCGCAAGGCGGCCGAGAAGCTCGTCGCCGAGCAACTCGCCGCCGAGGAGCCGGCTGGTGAAGCGACCCCGCCCGCCCCTGGAGCCACGTCGCCTGCAGGCGACAGCGGCCCCGCGTCGGGCGAGGGGGGTCCGGCATGACGCTCGCCGCAGCCGTGTCGCACGGCTTCCTCTCCCCGACCGGTGTCGAGATCGCCTTCCTGCTCGTCGGAATCGCCACCCTCGGCGCGGCGGTCATCACCGTCACGACCAAACAGCTGGTGCATGCCGCCCTCTGGCTGGTCGTGGCGCTCGGCGGGATCGCCGTCGAGTACCTCCTGCTCACTGCGGAGTTCATCGCCTGGGTGCAGGTCCTGATCTACGTCGGCTCCGTCGTCGTCCTCCTTCTCTTCGGGCTGATGCTCACCAAGGCCCCCATCGGCCGTTCCCCGGACGCCGATTCCGGCAACCGCTGGGTCGCCCTGGGGGTGGCCCTCACGGCCGCGGCCGCACTGGTCTGGGTCGTCGTCGACGCGTTCCGTACGACCTGGATCGACCTGGACGGAGTGCCCCTGGGCTCCACCAAGGTGTCCGGCGAGATCCTGTTCCGGCACTGGGTCCTGCCGTTCGAGGCGCTCTCCGTCCTGCTGCTCGCGGCGCTCGTCGGCGCGATCGTCCTGTCCCGCAAGGACCCTGAGGGGTCCGGCACGGGACGAGAGGGGGAGAACTGATGCACCTCGCCTATCCCGCTGTGCTCGCCGTCCTGCTGTTCAGCGTCGGGCTGTACGGGGTGCTCGCCCGGCGCAACGCGATCCTCGTCCTGATGTCCGTCGAGCTGATGCTCAACGCCGTCAACCTCAACCTGGTCGCCTTCGACGTCTGGCTGCGCGACACCGTGCACGCCGGCCAGGCGCTCACCCTTTTCACCATCGCCATCGCCGCCGCGGAGATCGGCATCGGTCTGGCGATCGTCCTGATGGTCTACCGCAACCGCGGCACCTCGGACGTCGACCGGCTCCGTGACACCGCAGAGACGGCGGACGGCGACGCACCCGCAGACCGCGAGGAGAAGGCCGAGGCCACCGCGTGACCACCACGACCCTCGCCGTCCTCGTTCCCCTCCTTCCGTTTCTCGGCGCTGTCGCCGGACTGCTGCTCGGCCGCACCGCCCCCGGGTTCGTACGCCCCCTCGCGGTGCTGCCCGCGCTGACCGCGGCCGCGCTCGCGATCGTCGTCGCGGTACGCCAGGACGGCGGCCGCGCGATCGACGCCTCGACCGAACTCACCCCGACCGGCTCGGTCCCGATCGACCTGGCCCTGTACATCGACGGCTTCGCCGCCCTCACCGCAGTCCTCGTCGGCATCATCGCGTCCTGCGTGCAGATCTACTCGACGGCCTACCTGCGCGACGACCCGCGCTATCCCTCCTACGCGGCACTGGTCTCCCTGTTCACCTCCGCGATGCTGCTCGTCGTCTACTCCGGCGACCTGATGGTGCTGCTGGTCGGCTGGGAGATCATGGGCATCTGCTCGTACTTCCTCGTCGGCCACTACTGGGAGACGCCCGAGGCGCGCGCCGCCTCCCTCAAGGCGTTCCTGGTCACCAAGCTCGGTGATGTCCCCTTCCTGATCGGTCTGTTCGCGCTCGCGGCCGACGCCGGCACGTTCAACATCCGCGGGATCCTCGGCGCGGTCGCGGCCGACAGCATCGAGCACCCCACCCTGATCGCGCTCCTGCTCCTCGCGGGCGTGGCGGGCAAGTCGGCGCAGTTCCCGCTGCACACCTGGCTGCCCGACGCGATGGCGGGTCCCACCCCCGTCTCCGCGCTGATCCACGCCGCGACGATGGTCGCGGCCGGTATCTACTTCGTCGCCCGGCTCCTTCCCGTCTTCGCCGCCTCCGCGGCGGCCCTGATCGTCCTCGCGGTGATGGCCGCGATCACGATGGTCGGATCGGCGCTCGCCGCCCTCGCCCAGGACGACATCAAGCGCGTCCTCGCCTACTCGACCATCGGCCAGCTCGGCTACATGTCCGGTGCCCTCGCCGTCGGCGACCGCGGCGCGGCCGTCTTCCACCTCGTGTCCCACGGCGCCTTCAAGGCACTGCTCTTCCTCGCGGCGGGCGTGATCATCCACGCCGCCGGCACCAACTCGCTCGCCGCCATGTCCCGCATGAGCGGCCTGGCCCGGCGCATCCCCGACGCGTACTGGACGATGACGATCGCCCTGCTCGCGCTCGCTGCCATCCCTCCCTTCGCCGGCTTCTTCTCCAAGGAAGCAGTCCTGGTGGCCGCCGAACACACCGCTCTCGGCGACTCCGACATCGCACCCGTGGCAGCCGGCTGGGCGGTGCTCGTCTCCGGCCTGCTCACGGCGCTGCTCACGGCCGCTTATGCGATGCGGCTGTGGCTGCTCACCTTCCGGGGCCGTGGCGCCGAGGCCCCCGACCACGGTCGCCAGCCCCTGGCCATGACCACCGTGCTCTGGGTGCTCGCCGTACCGTCACTCGCCTTCGGCCTGACCATCGGCCGCCTGCCCCGCTGGTTCGACGGCAACGACCTCGCCCCCACACTCACCACCGCCGTGCTCGGCACCGGCGTCGCCCTCGTGGGCGGGCTGATCACCTACGCCACCTGGCAGCACACGACAGCCCTCGCCGCACGCGCCCGGACCGGTCCGGCCGTCGCCCCCGTCGTCGTGGCACACCCCGACGCCGAGCCGGCGCTGGTCGAGGCGGAGGCGCTCCACCTGCCGCACCCTGCCGCGGCCCCGTACGACCCCGCCCGCCTGCTGCTCGGCCCGCTCCACCGCCACGCCGCCGCCGGGTTCCATGTGGACGCCCTCTACTCCGCCCTGTTCGTGCGCCCCGTGCGCGCGGCAGCCGAGCTCGTCCGCTTCCTCGACCGCGAGGTCGTCGACACGTATGTACGCGGCTCGGGCACCGGGGCCCGCTGGCTGGGTGCCGCCGTGCGCCGCGCCCAGACCGGCAATGTGCAGACCTATCTGAGCGTGCTGCTCGCGGGCACGGTCGTGCTGGCCATCGCCGCCGTCGTCCTGTCCAACGTCAACGCGGGGTCGTGAGCCGTGATCGATATCAGCGAGTCCGTGATGCAGTTCCTTCTCGCGTTCATCGTCGTCGGCCCGCTCATCGGCGCCGCCGCCGCGCTGCTGCCCGCCCCGCCCGGGCTGCGCGGCAGCAGCCCCGAGCAGGCCGTGCTGCGCCACGGCGTGACGGTCACCGGCGCGATTCTGCTCGCCGCGGTCGTGCTGGCCCTCGGCTTCGACCATGACAGTCCGTCGAAGATGCAGGCCACGACCGACATCAGCTGGATCCCCGCACTCGATGTGCGCATCCACATCGGTGTCGACGGCATTTCGCTCCCCCTTGTGGTCCTGACGGCGTTGCTGACCTTCCTCTGCGCGCTCTACAGCTACTTCAAGATGCCCTCCGGCCCGTCCCCGAAGGCGTTCGTCGCTCTGCTGCTCGTCCTGGAGTCCGGCACCCTCGCGACCTTCGCCGTCCTCGATCTGCTGCTGTTCTTCCTGGCCTTCGAGATCGTGCTCATCCCGATGTACTTCCTCATCGCCCGCTGGGGCGGCGAGGCGAGGCAGCCCGCCGCCTGGAAGTTCATCCTCTACACACTGCTCGGCTCGGTCGTCATGCTGCTCGGCCTCCTGCTGATCGGGCTGAAGACCGGTACCTTCGACATGGTGGCACTCGCCACTGACAACGGCCGCGATCTGACCGCATCCGTGCAGGTCATCGCAGTTCTGGCGATCGGGATCGGCCTCGCGGTCAAGACCCCGATGTGGCCGCTGCACACCTGGCTGCCCGACGCCCACACCGCTGCACCGACGGTCGGTTCGGTGCTCCTCGCCGGCGTTCTGCTGAAGATGGGTACGTACGGTTTCGTCCGTATCGTCCTTCCGATCGCACCCGACGGCATGCAGACCTTCGCCCCGTATCTCGCCGCGTTCGCCGTCGTCGGCATCATCTACGGATCCCTGGCCTGCCTCGCCCTCGCCAAGCAGGGCGCAGGCGGCGACCTCAAGCGTCTGATCGCGTACTCCTCGGTCGGCCACATGGGCTTCGTCCTGCTCGGCATCGCGACGATGACCCCGACCGGCGTCAACGGCGCGCTGTTCGCCAACATCGCCCACGGCCTGATCACCGGCCTGCTGTTCTTCCTGGTCGGAGCGGTCAAGGACCGTTACGGCAGCTCCGATCTGGACACCCTCGCCGGGGCCACCGGAGCCGCCCTGTACGGCCGTGCCCCGCGCCTGGGCGCCCTGCTCGCATTCGCCGCCGTCGCCTCGCTGGGACTGCCCGGTCTCGCCGGCTTCTGGGGTGAGATGCTCGCGCTGTTCGGCGCGTTCGACCCCGCCGAGGGTCTGAGCCGCCCGGCGTTCCTCACCTTCATGACGATCGGCGCCTTCGGCACCCTGCTCACCGCCGCGTATCTGCTCGTCGTCGTGCGCCGTGTCTGCATGGGCGCACTGCCCGCGGCCCGGGCGGCGTACGCAACCGAAGCGGCGGACGAGAAGGGGACAGCAGCCGCCCCGAGGGTCGCCGATGTCCAGGCCTACGAATTCGCCGCCTGGAGCCCGCTCGTGGCACTCACCGTTCTCGCCGGACTGTGGCCCGCGGTTCTCCTCGGCCTCACGAACCCGGCCGTGCAGAAGCTCCTCGCAGGAGGCAAGTCGTGACCGTGGCAGCCGACAGCGTCGCCAGCCTCGTCCAGTCCGTCGACTGGCTCGCCATCGCGCCGCCCACCATCACCGCGGTGGTCGCGCTCGTGATCCTGGTCGCCGACCTCTTCGTCGCCGAGCAGCGCAAACCGCTGCTGGGCGCCGTCGCGCTCGCCGGTCTCGCCGCCGCACTCGTCTCCCTCGTCCCCCTGCGCAACGGCGACCGGGAGACGTTCTGTCTGACGACGGCCCCCGATGCCTGCAGCTACACCGCCGACCACTTCACGCTGGTCATCCAGTTCCTGGTGCTCGGCGGGGCGCTGCTGACCGCCCTGCTCTCCCTCACCGACACCCGCAGGAAGCTTCCGGCGGGAGAGTTCTGGTTCCTGCTGTTGTCGTCCGCCGCCGGGGCGGCCCTGCTGCCCGCGTCCCGTGACCTCGCCACCCTCGTCGTCGCGCTCGAAGTCGCCTCCCTGCCCGCCTTCGCGCTGGTGGGCCTGCGACGCGGCGACCGGCTCTCCAGCGAAGCCGCCCTGAAGTTCTTCCTCTCCTCCGTCACCGCGACCGCCGTCACGCTGCTGGGCGTCAGCTTCGTGTACGCCGCGACGGGCACGCTGCACCTCACACAGATCGCCGCCGCGCTGCAGGACGTACCCGGTCAACTCGACACGCTCGCCAAGGCGGGCGTGGTGCTCACCCTCGTCGGCTTCGCGTTCAAGACGGCAGCAGTCCCCTTCCACTTCTGGGTGCCGGACACCTATGTGGGCGCGCCGCTGCCCATCGCCGGCTATCTCTCCGTCGTCGGAAAAGCGGTCGGTTTCACCGGCCTCATCCTGGTGACTGTCGTCGCGTTCCCCGCCTACGCCGACATCTGGGGCCCGACGATGGCCGTGCTCGCCGCCGCGACCATGACCGCCGGCAACGTCGCGGCGCTGCGCCAGTCGGCCACGCGCGAGTGGAGCGCGGTCCGGCTACTGGCCTGGTCCTCCGTGGGGCAAGCGGGATACCTGCTGGTGCCGATCGCTGCCGCCGCGTACACCAGCGACGACCAGATCGGTGCGACGGTCGCGTACGCCCTCATGTACGGCGTCGTGAACCTGGGCGCCTTCGCGGTGGCGGCGCTCGTCGCCCGTACACACCCGCTGAACCGGATCGCCGACTACCGCGGCCTGTACGCCACCCGCCCGCTGACCGCTCTGGCCATGGGCTTCTTCCTGCTCAGCCTGGCGGGTCTGCCGCCCGGCATCATCGGTCTGTTCGCGAAGGTCACCGTCTTCTCGTCGGCGGTGGAAGCGGGCCTCGGCTGGCTCGCCGTGATCATGGGCGTCAATGTCGTGATCGCTCTGTACTACTACCTGAAGTGGACGGCGATCCTCTTCCGCGCCCCGCAGCCCGCCGGGGCGGAAGCGGACGCGGAACCGCAGCCGTCCGCCCGACGGCGTGCGCCCGCCCCGGTCACCGTCGCCATCGCCCTGACGGCCGCCGCCGGTGTGGTCCTGTCCGGCTATCCCCAGCTGGTGCTGCGTTTCGCCGCGAACAGCCTGTTCTGAGTCCTCGCGGCCCGCTCACCCGAACGGCCCAGTCCGGGGTCGGGTGGGCAAGGGAACCAGCGTCCTTCGCCTGGCGTTGACCAGTACAGAAGGGTCCACTGGAAAGTGGAGCACCACGCAAAGGGTTCCCCTGCCGCACCATTTGGAGGGCGTACCGTGCACCGCCGGCACAACGGGCTGAGGACCGCCGTACTCCTCGGCGGGCTGTCCGCACTCATCCTCCTCATCGGCAGCTTCTTCGGCCGTGCGGGGCTGATCGTCGCGCTTGTCGTGGCACTCGGTACGAACGCGTACGCCTACTGGAACAGCGACAAACTGGCCCTGCGGGCCATGCGCGCACGTCCCGTCAGCGAGTTCGAGGCGCCGGCGCTCTACCGCATCGTCCGCGAGCTCTCCACCGACGCCCGTCAGCCCATGCCCCGGCTGTACATCTCGCCGACCCAGGCGCCCAATGCCTTCGCCACCGGCCGCAATCCGCGCAACGCGGCAGTGTGCTGCACCGAGGGCATCATGCGGATCCTGGACGAGCGCGAGCTGCGCGGAGTCATCGGTCACGAGCTCAGCCATGTCTACAACCGCGACATCCTCATCTCCTCGGTCGCAGGAGCCCTCGCCTCGGTGATCATGTTCCTGGTGAACTTCGCCTGGCTGATCCCCATCGGCCGTTCGGACGACGACGACGGCCCGGGCCTGCTCGGCATGTTGCTGATCATGATTCTGGGCCCGCTGGCGGCGTCCCTGATCCAGCTCGCCGTCAGCCGCTCGCGGGAGTACGAGGCCGATGCTTCGGGCGCCCAGCTCACCGGCGACCCGCTCGCGCTCGCGAGCGCGCTGCGCAAGTTGGACGCAGGCACCAAGCAGTTGCCGCTGCCTCCCGAGCCGCGCCTGGAGACGGCAAGCCATATGATGATCGCCAACCCGTTCGGACCGGGTCGTGGTCTCTCCAAGATGTTCTCCACCCACCCGCCCATGGCGGAACGTATCGCCCGCCTTGAACAGATGGCAGGTCATCGCCCGTGAAGACAATTCTGAACGTCATCTGGCTCATCCTGAGCGGCTTCTGGCTCTTCCTCGGCTACATGCTGGCCGGCCTGATCCTGTGCATCACGATCATCGGCATCCCGTTCGGCCTGGCAGCGTTCCGGATCGGCGTCTATGCCCTGTGGCCCTTCGGCTACACCACTGTGGAGCGCCTCGACGCAGGCGCACCCTCGTGCGTGGGCAACGTGCTGTGGCTGGTCCTGGCCGGCTGGTGGCTCGCGCTGGGCCACATCGTCACGGGGATCGCGCTGTGCATCACGATCATCGGCATCCCGTTCGGCGTCGCCAACTTCAAGATGATTCCGATCTCGTTGATGCCCCTGGGCCGGGAAATCGTCCCGACGGACCGCCCGTTCGCCTGACGCCGGACCACGTGGGGCGCCGCTGCCCGACGTGCTGTGGGCCCTGTTGAATCGGTGCACGGTACGGCGTCAGCCAACAGCAGCGCTCCTCCGTCGCAGGGCGTACAGTGCCGCGCCCCCCGCGATCACCCCCGCTCCCGCCACCACCGAGGACAGCGGCAGCGCGAAGGCCAGCACCAGGCAGCCCACCAGCCCGCAGCCGGCCACCACTCGCACGCGGCGGGAACTCAGCGTCCAGGCCGAGACGTTGGCAATGGCGTAGTACAACAGCACTCCGAACGACGAGAAGCCGATCGCCCCGCGTACGTCCGCCGTCGCCGCCACCACCGCGACGACGGCTCCCACAGCCAGTTCGGCGCGGTGCGGCACCTGGAACCGCGGATGCACGGCGGCCAGCGCACCCGGCAGATGGCCGTCCCGGGCCATCGCCAGCGTCGTGCGGGAGACGCCGAGAATCAGCGCGAGCAACGAACCGAGCGCCGCGACCGCGGCGCCGGCCCGCACCACCGGCACCAGCCAGGACGCGCCCGCAGCCCGGGCGGCATCGGCGAGCGGTGCCGTCGCGTGGCCCAACGCGACAGGGCCCAGCACGGAAAGGACAGCGACAGCCACACACGCATAGACCAGCAGCGCGAGACCGAGCGCCACGGGCACCGCCCGCGGGATCGTACGGGCCGGGTCCCGTACCTCCTCGCCCAGCGTGGCGATCCGTGCGTACCCGGCAAAGGCGAAGAACAACAGCCCGGACGCCTGGAGCACCCCGCCCACCGAGACGTCTTTGCCCGGCGCGAGCCGTCCCGCGTCGGCGGCGTCCGACCCGAGGCAGACCACCACGACCGCCGCCAGAACCGCCAGTACCACCGCCACGATCGCCCGCGTCAGCCACGCCGACTTCTGAACTCCCCCGTAGTTCACGGCAGTCAGCGCGACCACCGCTGCGACCGCGACGGCGTGTGCCTGTTCCGGCCATGCGTACGCCCCGACCGTCAGGGCCATCGCGGCGCACGACGCGGTCTTGCCGACGACGAACGCCCAGCCGGCCAAGTAGCCCCAGAACGGGCCCAGTCGCTCCCTGCCGTACACATACGTGCCCCCGGACGCCGGGTAGAGAGCGGCGAGCCGGGCCGACGACATGGCGTTGCAGTACGCGACGGCCGCGGCCGTCGCCAGGCCGAGCAGCAGCCCGGACCCGGCCGACCGGGCCGCCGGGCCCAGCGCCACGAAGATTCCCGCCCCGACCATCGAACCCAGACCGATCATGACCGCGTCGAAGACTCCGAGTGATCGCCGCAGCTCCCGCGTCATGGGATGCACCTTACTGTCTCCGCAACCGCGTCCGGTCCGCGCGTCGTCCTGAAGGACAACACCGTTCGAAAGGCAGGTTCACGGCATGACCTTCATCGGTTGGATCGTTCTCGGGCTGGTGGCCGGAGCCATAGCCAAGATCCTGCTGCCCGGACGCGACCCGGGCGGGCTCATCGGCACCACGGTCATAGGCGTGATCGGCGCGTCCGTCGGCGGCTGGATATCAGCGCGCTGGCTGGACCGGCCGATCACCAACGACTTCTACGACGGGGCCACGTGGGCCGCGGCCATCGGTGGCTCGCTCGTGCTGCTGATCGCGTACCGGCTCCTGTTCGGACACTCGCGCTCGCGCTGAGCCGGGCACGGTGCCGGGATCTACAGTCCGGTCTCCCGCAGGGTGATGTTCAGCCGCCCGCTGCTCATCCCCGCATCGGGATCGGCCGTCCCCGGCACCACCTTCGGCACGCCGTGAAAGGCGAAACGGGCGGGCCCGCCGAAGACGAACAGGTCCCCGGACGCCAGCTCCACGTCCGTGTACGGCCGTCCCCGCGTCTCGGTGTTCCCGAACCGGAAGACGCAGCTGTCGCCGATGCTCAGCGACACCACGGGCGCAGCGGACCGCTCCTCCTTGTCCTGATGCATCCCCATCCGCGCCGCGCCGTCGTAGAAGTTGATCAGCGCGGTGTCGGGGGTGTACTCCTGACGGCCCTGCTCCTGCCCGTACGCCGCGACCAGCGCTTCCCGCCCCAACTCCACCAGCCAGTCCGGGAATGCGGCCACCCGCGCGCCGTTCACATCGTCCGCCGTGCGGGAGTACCGGTACGGCCGCCAGTGCCAGCCGACGCACACCGTCTGTACGGACATCACTCCGCCGCCCGGCAGCACCGTGCGGCGGATCGGTACGGGCCCCCGCGCCCAGGCCCGGCAGGCCTCGACGAGCTCCCGCCGACGCTCGACCGGCAGCCAGCCGGGCACATGCACGGCGCCCGGTGCGACGACCACGCGCTCCCTGGGAAACAGGGTCCCGCTCATGACCGGGTTGTCACGAGGCCTGCGTGCCCTCGAGCTCCAGGAGCCGTTCCTTGCGCTCCAGCCCTCCCGCGTATCCGCGCAGCGCACCGTCCGCACCGATCACGCGATGGCACGGCCGGACGACCAGGAGCGGATTGCGGCCGATCGCGGTCCCCACGGCCCGGACCCCGGCCCCCGGCGTGCCGACGCGTTCGGCGATCTTCCCGTAGGTCGTCGTCTCCCCGTACGGAATCTCCTCCAGAGCCAGCCACACTCGCCGCTGGAACGGGGTTCCGCCGTCGACGTATTCGATGTCGAACCGGGTCAGCCGCCCTTCGAAGTACGCCGTCAGCTGCCTGCCGATCTCTGTGAAGGCCGCCGGATCGTCGCGCCAGCCGCCTTGGACGGCGACGCCGCCCTTCTGCCCGGGCACGGAGAGCGAGGCGAGCGCGGTACCGCCGTTCGCGGTGGCGGACTTCTCGCCCACCAGCAGCAGTGCGCCCAGCGGACTGTCGACGACCGCATACACAGTGGTCATGGCTCCGTTCCCCTCCTCGGGGTGCTCCGTGTGTCCTGACGGTCCTGTACGTCTTCTCCGTCTTCCTACGTGTCCGAGTCTGCGGCGACCTGCCGACGTAAGCTGGCGGATTTCCGACATGACGTCCAACAGGGCGGGGGCGGAGCGACCGATCCGCTCCGCCCCCGGCCGCCCCGGCGCGCCCGTCGAGATCAGCGGTAGTTCACGAACTGCAGGGCGAAGTCGAAGTCCTGCCCCTTCAGCAGCGCCTGCACGGCCTGCAGGTCGTCGCGGCTCTTCGAGCTGACCCGCAGCTCGTCGCCCTGGACCTGCGCCTTGACGCCCTTGGGGCCCTCGTCGCGGATGATCTTCGCCACCTTCTTGGCGTTCTCCTGCGAGATGCCCTCCTCGATCGAGGCGAAGATCTTGTACTCCTTGCCGGAGAGCTGCGGCTCTCCCGCATCCAGAGACTTCAGCGAGATCCCGCGCTTGACCAGCTTCGTCTGGAAGACGTCCAGGATCGCGTTGACGCGGTCCTCGGAGTTCGCCTGCATCAGGATCTTCTCGCCGGACCAGGCGATCGACGCCCCGACGTTCTTGAAGTCGTAGCGCTGCGAGATCTCCTTCGCGGCCTGGTTGAGGGCGTTGTCGACCTCCTGCCGCTCGACCTTCGAGACGATGTCGAAACTGGAGTCGGCCATGTCCTGTGGCTCCTTGTATCGGGTGCGTGAAGGCGCGGCCGGTCTGACCGGACCGCTCGGCCAAGCCTAGCCATCCCCGCGCGCCCGAAGTGCTGATCAATCCGGTGGCGGAGCACCCCCGGGCATCAGGTATCGTTTACGTCGTTGCCACGGAGCACCGCCCACAGCGGATCTGCTTCCGGCAACGCCCCATGGCGGTGTGCCCGAGTGGCCAATGGGAGCGGACTGTAAATCCGTCGGCTTAGCCTACCCAGGTTCGAATCCTGGCGCCGCCACGCTTAGAGAACCCCCTCGGACCTGCGGAAACGTAGATCCGAGGGGGTTCTGCGTTGTACGCCGCACGATCCCCGCTCAGGGTGATCTGCGGCGACTGGTAGCACCTTGTCGCGAGGGTGTCCCGGCTTTGATCAGCCTGTGTCCCCCACCTGTCCCCCGGGGGGCGGTTCCGGCGTGTGCCACTCCCTCGGCGCTGCATCGATCCGTAAGTGGACGCTGGGTTCGGCAGAGGACCTGCCTGGCATGGAGTGGGTTGCCGGCAGGTGGGGCAGGTGCCATCCGGCCCTACTGACCCGTGCGGGCCTTGCGCGCCTTGCGCCGCAGTCGGGTGAAGTGGACGGCGGAGGTGAAGGCGTGGGTGAGGAAGGTCATGGGGCCGGCTTCGGGCGAGGGCATCGCGCCGAGCTGGACCAGCACCTCGATGTTGTCGGCCTCCTGGTGCAGGGAGACCAGCCGGCCCTGGCCGTCCCAGCGCAGCAGGGTCATCTCCTCCCGGTCCACCTTGAGGCCGGTGGGCGGGACGTCGTGCAGGTCGCCGGTCTGGGTGCCGAGGAGCCGGGCCCGGCAGGCGACCTCGTTCCCTTCGGTGATCACGTCAAGGAGCTCGACCCGCAGATCCGGCATCGCCTGCCAGAGGTGCCGGAGGTGCTCCAGGAACTCCCGGTTCCCCATCACGGGGAAGTCCGGCACGTGGTACGCACAGTCCGGGACGGCCATCTCGACGAGGACGTCGGCGTCCTTGAGCTGCCAGGCGCGCTCGAAGAACTCGTACGTGGCGCTGCGCGCGTCGGGGTGCGTTGCCTGTGTGGTCATGCGGTGGTCCTCTCCTTGCTGCGGGCCGCCTTGATCTGGAGTACCGCGAACCGGCCCATCAGCTTGAAGGTGTGCGCGATCCGGCCGAGTTGACTCGCCCCCTGCGGCGGGACGACCCCGAGCTGTCGCATGACGCCGAGATAGTCGATCTGCTGCCACAGCTCGACGACCTTGCCCTGCTCGAACCGGTAGATGAAGGTCTGGTTCATCCGGATCGGCGTCCCGGTCGGCGGCAGGTCCATCATCTCGCCGAGGTGGGTGCCGGTGAGGATGGATCGGATGAAGACCCGGTCGCCCTCGCCCAGAACGCTCTGCACCTGCTCGCGGAGGTCGGGCAGCCCTGCCCGCAGGTCAAGGGAGAGCTGTTTGAACTCCTCGGGCCCGTGCACATCGGGGATCACCGGCATATGGCCGTGGAAGTCCGGCGCGAAGAACTCGTCCACCACGTCGAGCCGGGCGTGGTTCCACACCTCGTCCGACAGGTACGCCGCCAGTGCCTTGAGGCCGCGGCCGTCGGGGACTTGGGTGCCGTAGGGGCCGTGGTTCACGTCCGTTGTGTCGCCCGCGGGGCTCCTATGGTTTCCGTGGTTCCCGTGAAGACTCTGCTCCGGCATCGGGGACTCCTTCCTGCGGCTGCGCGTTCGGGGATCGGACGGCCCTGGTCGCCGGAGATCCGGTACGGCGCCGCCGGGGCGGAGGCGGCGAACTCCCGCTCGTGCACGGCCGGTTCGGGCCCCGCTGGTGCCGTACGTCGCACCAAGGACACGGACGGGCGGACTTGCGACAGAGTCGGCCTCCCCCTAGATCCGTCCGCCCCGCCCCTGGATACACCTGCGGCCGAATCCGCCGCCCTTTCCCGCCTCACCGCTATAAGGCTCCCCCGCCGCGCTCCGGCCGCCCGCGCATGATGACCGTATGAGCTGCCAGGATTCGCCCTCTCCCGAGGAAGGGCCGGCGTCCGGCCACGACCAGGTCGCCCTCGGGCCTCCGCTGGGTCTCTGTCTCGGGGTGGCGCTCGGCCTGACGCTCCGAGGGCAAGGAACGCAAGCTGCGCGGATGCATTGCGAAGGGCGGCTCCAGGACTGCTCTCCTTGGTACCCGGTCCACGCCTGATCCGCGCCGGGCGCGCGGCGTGTTTTCCCTTGCCGCGGCCTGGCCAAGGCCCAGGGTGTCCCACTCGCGGGGCGGTTGCTGTTGCGTCGGTTGAGGCGCTCCGAACTGATTTTCCGGGACTCGGCGTTGCCGGCCGTAGGTGCGGTGGAAGGCCTGCACTGCGGTCAGTCCGAGGCGGCGGGACCGGGAGACGGCTGCGTGGCGGGGGTCGAGGGCCATCAGCTCTCGGGCGGGGGCGATGCGCTCGGGGTGGAGGGTGGAATATACGTGCCACCTGCGGCCTTTCGGCCCATGACCGTCGCCTCGGCCGCGTCGTGTGGACCGTTCGGGGCACGGTGACGCTCACCTGAGTGACGGCGCGGAGTGGCGTTGCACGCCCTTACGGCGCCCTGGAAATGCCAGTATGAGGAAGCTCGCTTGGGCCGCCAGGGTCGTTTCAGCAGTGACCGGGGTCGTGCTTGCCGGGGCTGTCCTGGTCCCGTCCGCGGCCGCGGACGACGGCCCGGATGTGAGCACGCTGGGCCAAGAGCTGTCCGACAGCATCGGAGTCATGTACGGGTACGGGAAGCGGTGCAAGCCCACGCAGCGCGACGTCAGCTCCGCCCTCGCGGACGACTCGGAAAGCGGTTCGTTCGAAACGATGTTGCGCGCCACGACCGACCGCCGGGGCAACGCCTACCTCAACGACTTCCGGAATCCTGGTGACTGGATCGACCTCAAGCTCGTTCCCGGGGCTCCGGAGTGCACGGAGGATCTCGCCGTCTCCGTCACCGAGGACGACCCCGGAACCCTCTTCATCACCCTGCTGGCCGGCGATGGGTGATCCACCGGGCCCGGTGCGCGGTCTCGTCCGGAACGCCCCTGACCTCGGCGAACATTGCGACGGCGTGTGCCCCCGGGTTCACGCCCATTCCGGGCACGCCCGTCTGACAGCTCGCTGAGGTTCGGCTCCGGCAGATGCGGCGAGCCGAAGGGACAGAGATGCAGTAGGGGCCGGTCGCCCGCAGGGGACCGGCCCGTCGCATGTCTCGACTCGGTGATGGCGAGCGGGCTCCGCGAGCCGCTGCCCGGGCCTCGACCGTGGACGCACACCGGCAGGTCGCCGGCGCCCCCCACGAGAGGGGGACACTCCACAGCACTCCCGAGCGGGTCGGACTGCACCCGGACCGGTCGCCGGTCGTGCGGCTCTTCGCCCGGACGTGAGGATGTCCGATCCAGCGCATGGCATCAGAATTGGCGCTATCTACTGTTTCTGTCAGATCGGAGACAGCCCATGAGGGACCTCAAGTTTGAGCAGAAGCGCTCGCTGTCACGCCTTGAGGCGGCTGATCAGCTGACGGCGCTGGCGGCCGCGCTGAGGCAAGGTGGGGACGCCGAACTGGACCTCGGCCCCGCGAGGCTGAGCCTGCGGATTCCCGACGACCTCCGCAGTGAGGTAGAGGTCGAGGTCGGTGACGGGGAGATCGAGCTGGAGATCGAGTTCAAGTGGCCGACCGCACCCACCCGGACAGCGCCATCGCAAGCGGTGGCAGGCACAGAAGAGGCCCCGAGGAGGCGGAAGAGTGCGCCCGCCAAGCCCGGGCGGAGCAGCACCGGCACCGCCAGGAGCAGAACCGCGAAGCGGGCCGCCACAAAAGCGCCCTGAGCCGCGCCAAGGCCCTTGGGCCCAGCCGCCACGGCCCAGAACCAGGCCCGTGCTCAGAGCGATGAGCTCGGCGGGCCGAGGCGGACCGCATCGCCCGGCGTCCTCAGGTCACGGCCGCAGTCCTGCCTTGCCCGCGAGCCCGCAAGCGGCTCGAGCGCAGAGCGCTTGCGCCGAGCCGGACCTCGTGACACGGATCGTCAGCCCCACCATGCGCGCGGACCTGGCCCAGCGCCGCGGGCTTGCCCATGCCTTCTACGGGGCGGCTTGCCTCACCGGCCGACGCCTGTGCACGGGCGCATGGCGGGCGAGTGCGAGTGGGCCCGACCGGTGGGTGAGGCTGCCCCACCGCGCACTCGGACGCGGGCCGCCGCTCACCCGGCTCTCACTGACGGCCGGACCGAGCTCGGGCTGCTGTGACCGACGATCTGACGGAGGCTGGTCTCATGGCTGGATTGCCCGTGATCATTTACCCGCCATCGCCGATGGGCGGCCGCCAGGTGCGCGTGAACGGCGAGATCCTCGGACTGGCGCACAACCTCGCGGACGTGGCGGAGTTCCTGCGCCGAGCGGGGATGGTGGGACTCGACGCCGATGATGTGGCCCGGTCCGATCTGATCGATTGGCAGGGTGGCGGCCCGCTGGTGTGGGCCGAGTCACCGCCGTGACGCGACGCCGCAGCACTCCGAGAGGCCGTACGGGAGGCACGGTCCGGGCAGCGGGTGTGGAGAAGGCCCCTGCCGGGCCTTCCCATGGGACGGTCGGGCCGGCGAACGTCCACGTGGTCGCCCTGGGCCCAGGCCTGCATGATGACCGAACCCGAGCTTTCAAGGCCTGCCAGGCGCCGGCCGGCGGTGCCGCGCCCTGGGGAAGCGGTGAGCGGCGGTGTCGCCGCGCGCACCCCGTTCCGATGTGGTCCGGCGACAGACCGTAGGCTCTGCCGCATGGTGGGTACACAGCCGCGCGGGGCGGAGCGGGGGCCGGGGCGGCCGCGGGAGGAGCGGGTCACCGGGGCGGTGCTGAACGCGGTCGTCGACATGGTCACCGAACAGGGGATCGGGGCCGTCACGATGGACGCCGTCGCCGCACGGGCCGGGGTGAGCAAGCCCGCCATCTACCGGCGATGGCCCACCAAGCAGGACCTGATCATCGCTGCTGCCGAGACCCGAATCGGCGTGCTGTCGGTGCCTGACCTGGGCGACTTCCGCGCGGAGATCCGTTTCGTACTCACCTCTCGTATGGAGGCGTATCGGCTGCCGGGATCGGACCGGCTGATCGCCGGCCTGATCGGAGCGGCGGCCGAGACGGGTGCGAAGCGGGGCCAGTACGCGGAGTACACCGAGCGGATCACGAGCGAGACCAGGCGCATCCTCGAGCGCGCGATCGCCCGTGGTGAGGTGCGGCCGGACACCGATGTCCGGGGCGCGGCGACCCTGGTGGCCGCACCGCTGCTCTTCCGGTTGATCGTCGAGCAGGAGCTGCCCGACGCCGCGCTGGTGGACACACTGGTGGACCTCGTCGCCCGCGCTGTCGGTTCGGCTTCCTGACGGCTCCGGCCGCGGATTTCCGGCTCCAAAATTCATGCTGTCAGGCCCTTGCCCTGCCACACCTCAATAACGATACTTCCGGTAACGATTTTCCGGCCCCCGTTGTGGAGGACCCATGGACAGCGTCGTCACCACCCCCGCCCCCACGCTCGACAAGCCCCTGATGCACTACGGGAAGCGCACGCTCGAGCGCATCGCGCCGGGCATGAACCAGCCCGACTACCGGCTCCTGGACATCTGCCCGCTCACCCCGCACATCGGCGCCGAGGTCGAAGGCGTCGACCTCTCGCTCCCGATCGGCGAGGACCTCGCGGACGAGATCAGGCAGGCCCTGCTGGAGTGGAAGGTGCTCTTCTTCCGCGATCAGCACGCCTTCGACCCGCAGTCCCAGCTCGCGTTCGCCGGCCTGTGGGGCGTGCCGGAGTCCAACCCCTTCTTCCCCAAGGCCGAGACCGCCGGCGTCTCCCGTCTGGCCAAGGACGCCATGGCCATCGGCACCGAGAACATCTGGCACAGCGACCACTCGTTCATGGCCGCGCCGGCTCTCGGCTCCGTACTGCGTGCCGTCGAGGTCCCGTCCGCGGGCGGCGACACCATGTGGGCGGACATGTCGGCCGCGTACGACAACCTCTCCGAGTCGATGAAGTCCCGCATCGAGAACCTCACCGCGGTGCACGACTGGGTGCCGAGCTGGGGCTCGATGATGACCGAGAGCCAGATCGCCGCGCACCGTGAGAACCTGCCGGCCGTCGAGCACCCCGTGGTCGTCCGCCACCCGCGCACCGGTCGCAAGCTGCTCTACGTCAACGAGCCCTTCACCACCCGGATCGTCGGCCTGTCGGACCCCGAAGGCCGTGAACTGCTCGACGAGCTCGTCCTCCAGGCCCGTGTCCCCGAGTACCAGGTGCGCTTCCGCTGGCAGCCGGGATCCGTCGCGATCTGGGACAACATCGCCACCCAGCACTACGCGATCAGCGACTACTTCCCGCAGCGCCGTGTCATGGAGCGCATCGCGATCGCCGGCGTCCCGCTCTCCTGAACCGGCCCTTCCCCTCCCCATCCAGTCTCCGCGGAGTCCCTGTGACCGACACCGATGTCGCACCCGCTGTGCCCGCCGGCCTCCCGAAGCCCACGAGCGGATCGAGGCGCCGCGCGTGGATCGTCACCGCGCTGCTCGTCGTCTTCATGATGATCAATTTCGCCGACAAGTCCGTGCTCGGTCTTGCGGCCGATCAGATCCGTGAGGACCTCGGCCTGTCCGCGTCCGCCTTCGGACTCGCCAGCAGCGCGTTCTTCCTGCTGTTCTCGATCTGCGGTGCCACGGTGGGGCTGCTCGCCGACCGCATACGGCCCAAATGGCTGCTGCTGGCCATGGCCCTTCTGTGGTCCGTCGCCCAGGCCCCGCTGGCCGTGGGCGGAGGACTCGCGGTGCTCATCGCCTCACGTGTTCTCCTCGGCGCCGCCGAGGGGCCCGCCTTCCCCGTCGCGCAGCAGGCCACCCTGTCCTGGTTCCCCAACCACCGACGCAACCTGCCCGGGGCGCTGATCGTCCTGGGGATCACCCTGGGAGTCCTGGTCGCCGCCCCCGTACTGACCTGGGTGATCCACCACCACGGCTGGCGCTCGGCCGTCGCCGTGGTGGCCCTTGCCGGTGTGGTGTGGGCACTGCTGTGGATCCCGCTCGGCGGCGAGGGACCGTACGCGGCCACGCCGGACACCGGCTCCGGCGACGGTACGGACAACGAGGCGGGGGCCGGAACCGGGACGGGCCCGGCCCAGCGCAAGACGCCCTACCGCCGGATCCTCGCGACCCGCACCTGGATCGGTGTCACGACCGCCTACTTCGGCACCTACTGGGTCATCGCCTTCGCCCTGGTCTGGCTCCCCTCCTACCTCCAGGACGGGCTGGGCTACTCCTCGGCCGCGTCCACCCAGCTGCTGATGCTGTTCTGGGGTCTGAGCGGCGTCGTGGTGCTCGGGCAGGCGGGCCTGACCGGATGGCTGCTGCGTCGCGGGATCGCCAGCCGGTGGGCCCGCGGCGGGATCGGCGGCATCTGTCTGCTCATCGGCGCCGCGGCGTGCCTGGCCCTGCCGTCGGCACCGGCCGGTGCCGCGACCGCCGTGCTCCTGGTCGCCGGATTCGGGCTCGCCGGAGTGATGGCCAACATCGCTGTCACCACCGTCATGGAACTGGTCCCGGCCGATCGCCGCGGCGGCGCCCTGGGCATCATGAACGCCGTGGTGACCACCGCCGGTCTGATCGCCCCGACGTTGATAGGGCGCTTCGTGGACACCCATGGAAACGGGGGCTACCAGCACGCGGTCCTGATCACCGGTGGGCTGCTCCTGCTCGGCGGGATCGCCGCCCTCACCCTGATCGACCCGGCCCGCGACGCGCGCCTGCTGTCCGCGTGACGATGCGCCCTCGTCCGGTCCTTCCGGGCCCCGGGTCGTGCTCTCCGCACAGTGCGGAGCACGACCCCGCCCGCCCGACACCCGACCTTCCGCAAAGGGATGACGTGAACACCAGCGCCCTCGACACCTCCTTCCTCGACCGGACCGTGACCGAAGTTCGCCGCAAGGCCGAGTCCTGGTCCGCCACCCCGCCCACCGAGCGCATCGCCCTTTTGGAGCGGCTGCTGCCCCGCGTGGTCTCCAGAGCTCCCGAGCTGGCCGCAGCCGGCGCCCGCGCGAAGGGCTACGCGCCCGAGTCCCCGTGGGCCGCCGAGGACTGGATCGGCGGTCCGTGGGCCCTGGCGCAGAACGCCGCGGCGTATCTGCACGTCCTGCGGCGCATTGCCGCGGGCAAGGAACCGGTCGACGCCAAGGCCGTCCACGAGGAGTCAGGCCGCACCTGGGTCGACGTCTTCCCCGCCACCGGCTGGGACAGACTCCTCCTCAACGGCTTCACGGCACAGGTGTGGATGCGCCCCGGCATCTCCGCGGAGCAGGCACGCAGCCGTGCCGCGGGCGAATACCGGGGCCGGCCGGGGCGTCCGGCCGTCGCGCTGGTGCTCGGCGCCGGCAACGTCGCCGCCATCACCGCGCTGGACATCCTGCACAAGCTCTTCGCCGAGGGCCAGGTCGTCATCGCCAAGATGAATCCGGTCAACGCCTATCTGCGCCCCCACTTCGAGTACATCTTCGACGAGTTCGTCGAACGCGGCTGGGTGCGCTTCGTCGACGGCGGTGCGGCCGAGGGCGGTCATCTCGCCGGCCACGCGGACGTGGACGCCATTCATGTCACCGGCAGCGACCGCACCCACGACGCCATCGTCTGGGGCACCGACGAGGACGCCGAGCAGCGCCGCCGCGACGACCGGCCGCTCCTGGACAAGCCCTTCAGCAGCGAGCTGGGCGGCGTCAGCCCGTGCATCGTGGCGCCGGGGCCGTGGAGCGACGCCGACTTCCGCTTCCAGGCCGAACACATCGTCACCAGCAAGATGAACAACTCCGGCCACAACTGCATCGCCAGCCAGATCCTGGTGCTGCCCCGCGACTGGGACGGCACCGAGCGGCTGCTGGACGAGATCCGGCGGGTGCTGCGCGAACTGCCTCCGCGCACCGACTACTACCCGGGCGCCGCCGGGCGCCTCGCATCCGTCCTCGCGGCCCACCCGGAGGCGGAGGCCCACGGGGACGGCTGCCGGCTGCTCGTCCCCGACATCACCGACCACGACGACGTTCTCGTCACCGAAGAGGTCTTCGGCAGTGTGCTGGGCGTCGTACGCCTGCCCGGACAGGCTCCGGCCGAATTCCTGCGCCACGCCGTCGACTTCGCGAACAACACCCTCCCCGGCACCCTGGGCGCCACCCTGATCGTCCACCCCAGGACCGAGAAGACCCACCGCGACGCGGTGCGGACCGCCATCGCCGATCTGCGCTACGGCACCCTGGGCGTCAACTGCTGGTCGGCAGTCGGCTTCCTGCTCGGCTTCACGCCCTGGGGCGCCTACCCCGGGCACACCCGCCAGGACATCGGCAGCGGCATCGGCTTCGTGCACAACGCCTTCATGCTCAAGGACATCGAGAAGACCGTGCTGCGCGCGCCGTTCACGCCCGCCCCGCGCGGCCTGGTCACCGGCGACCCGTCACTGTCCCCCCGCCCGCCGTACTTCGTCACCAACCGCACCGCACTGACCACGGTGGAACGCGTCACCCGTTTCACCGCCGCACCGAGTCTGACGAAACTGCCGGCCCTCTTCGCCTCCGCGCTGCGAGGCTGAACCCCGTCCGCGCGAGGCACACGCGCGGACGCACCGCTGCGCACCGAAACTCCCCAGACCGCCCACCGCACAGCCGTGATGCTGCCGTTCCACGGCTGCGCTCCGGCGGCCACACCCTGCGATCCGTGGCTCCCACCGACACACCTACGGAGATCCCATGCTCAACCTCGCCGTCATGCTGGAGACCAGTGCCCGTGCCGTGCCCGACCGCGTCGCGGTCGTCCTGGGCGACCAGGAGCTGACCTACGCGGAGCTGGACGCCGCCGCGTGCCGCGTCGCCGGCCTGCTCCGCTCGCGCGGCATCGAGTCCGGCGACAAGGTCGCGGTGTCCTGCCCGAACCTCCCCTGGTTCCCGATCGTCTACTACGGCATCCTCAAGGCCGGCGCGGTGGTCGTCCCGCTCAACGTTCTGCTCAAGGGCCGGGAGATCGCCTACCACCTGGCCGACTCGGAGGCCAAGGCCTACTTCTGCTTCGAGGGCAGCGCCGAGCTCCCGCTCGGGCAGGAGGGCTGGTCCGGCTTCGGCGAGACGCCCGGCTGCGAGAACTTCTTCCTGATGACCGCCGCCCCCACCGAGGACTCCCCGATCACGGGCGCCGAGACCCTGACGGCGGCACTGGCCGGCCGGAGCGCCGACTTCGAGACGGTCACCACCGAGGCCGGCGACACCGCTGTCATCCTCTACACCTCCGGCACCACCGGCCGGCCCAAGGGCGCCGAGCTCACCCACTCCAATGTGACGCTCAACGTGCTGACCTGCCACAAGCTGCTCGGCGAGATCGAGCACGACGTGCATCTGATCACCCTGCCGCTGTTCCACTCCTTCGGCCAGATCGTCCAGATGAACGCCGGCCTCGCCTCAAGAGCAACACTGGTGCTGCTGCCGCGCTTCGACGCCCGATCGGCCCTGACCCTGATGCAACGCCATGCCGTCACCCTCTTCGCGGGCGTCCCCACCATGTACTGGGCCCTGCTCGAAGCGGACGCGCCCGATGTGGACCTGCCGCAGATCGCCAAGAACCTGCGGATTGCCTGCTCGGGGGCCTCGGCACTCCCGGTCGAGATCCACCGCCGGTTCGCCGAGCGGTTCGGCGTCACGATTCTGGAGGGGTACGGCCTCTCGGAGACCAGCCCGGTGGCCACCTTCTCGCCGCGTGGCGAGGAGGTGCGGCCGGGCTCCATCGGACGTCCGGTCTGGGGCGTGGAGGTGGACCTGGTCGCCAAGGACTGGACACCGGTCCAGGGTGCCGACGCGATCGGCGAGATCGTCATCCGCGGGCACAACGTGATGAAGGGCTACTACCGGCGGCCCGAGGCGACGGCCGAGGTGATCCGCAACGGCTGGTTCCGCACCGGCGACCTGGCCCGCCGGGACGCCGACGGCTGGTTCTACATCGTCGACCGGGCCAAGGACATGATCATCCGCGGTGGTTTCAACGTGTACCCGCGGGAGATCGAGGAGGTGCTGCTCACCCATCCTGCCGTGAGCATGGCCGCCGTCATCGGGGTGCCGCACGAGCGCCACGGTGAGGAGATCAAGGCCTGCGTGGTCCTCGCCCCGGGAGCCGCTCTCGCCGAGGACGAGCTGATCGCCTGGTGCAAGGACGAGATGGCGGGCTACAAGTACCCGCGCCTGGTCGAGTTCCTCAAGACCCTGCCCACCAACGCCACCGGGAAGATCCTCAAGCGCGAGCTGCGGGACGCCGGTACCGCGGACGCCGGCGCGATCGAGGGGGCCCGATGAGCACCTCGTCCGACAGCGTCGACTACGTCGTTGTCGGAGCCGGCTCGGCCGGCGCCGCGCTCGCCGGCCGGCTGACCGAGAAGGGCACGGCCTCGGTCGCCCTCCTGGAGGCGGGCGGCCCGGACAAGAAGGCGGCGGTCCACATCCCCGCCGCCTTCTCCCAGCTCTTCAAGACCGAGCTCGACTGGGACTACACGACGGTCCCGCAGACCGAACTCTCCGGGCGCCCCGTCTACTGGCCCAGGGGCCGTATGCTCGGCGGCTCCTCCTCGATCAACGCCATGATGTGGGTGCGCGGGTTCGCCGCCGACTACGACGAGTGGGGCGACCTCTGCGGCTCCGACTGGTCATGGAAGGGACTTCTTCCCTACTTCCGCCGCACGGAAAGAATCGCGGGGGCCACCGACCCGGACCACGGACGCTCCGGCACGATGAGCATCGAGCCGCAGCGCGACCCGAACCCGCACACGGCCGCCTTCCTCGACGCCGTCAGGGATCTCGGTCATGCAGTCGAGCCTGCCAACACCGCGACGCCCACCGGGTTTTCGCAGACCATGGTCAGCCAGCGGCGCGGCGCGCGGTTCAGTACCGCGGACGGTTACCTCAAGCCCGCCCGTCGCCGCTCGAACCTGCACGTCATCACGGACGCGCAGGCCACCCGTGTGCTTTTCGAGGGGCGCCGGGCAGTGGGCGTCGAGTACCGCACCGGGGGTGTCACGCGCAGGGTGCTGGCGCGCCGCGAGGTCGTCCTCTGCGGAGGCGCGGTCAACACCCCCCAACTGCTCATGCTCTCCGGCATCGGAGACGCCACCCACCTGCGTGACAGGGGAATCGACGTCCTCGTGGACGCCCCGCAGGTCGGCGCCAACCTCACCGACCACCTCATCAGCGGCCTCACCGTCGACGCCTCGGACCGGACCCTGTTCGCCGCCGAGCGTCCCCTCGAGCTCCTGAACTACCTCGCCCGCCGCCGAGGGATGCTGACGTCGAACGTCGGCGAGGCGTACGGATTCGTCCGCAGCCGGCCGGAGCTCGAACTCCCCGACATAGAAATCATCTTCGCCCCGGTGCCCTTCATCGGCGAGGGTCTCGTCAAGCCGTCCGGACACGGTGTGACGGTGGGCGCGATCCTGCTCCGGCCCCAGAGCACCGGATCGATCACCCTCGCCTCGCCGGACCCCCTCGACAAGCCGGTCATCGATCCCCGCTATCTCACGGACCCGGACGGGACCGACCGTGCGGCCCTGCTGGCGGGGCTCGACGTCTGCGAACAGATCATCGGCCGGCTCACGGCCCGCGGACTGTCATCGGGCCGCTTCCTCATGCCCTCCGGGGCCGAGCTCCTGTCCCGTGACCGGCGTGTCGCGCTCGCACTGGCCGATCATTCCCACACCCTCTACCACCCTGTCGGAACGGCACGGATGGGCCGCGACGACGCCGCCGTCGTGGACCCGCAGCTCCGGGTACGGGGGGTGGAAGGCCTGCGGGTCGCGGACGCGTCGGTCATGCCGACGATCATCCGCGGCCACACCAACGCCCCCGCCATCGTCATCGGAGAGAGGGCGGCAGATCTGCTCGGAACGAGCTGAGGCCGCCCGGTGAGTCGGGGTGCCGGTACGCGACCCGGCACCCCGGCAGGCGGACATCGTCCGGCGAAGGACAGGGCCATGTGTCGACGTCTGAGCACACCACGACGTGCGGCGGTCGGCGGAGAGGACGTGGGCGGGTCACAGCGCCGGGCGGGCCGGGGGATGGGCAGCGAGCGCGTCCGTGTGCCCGGGGCCAGGGATCGGCAGTTCGAACCACATGGCCTTGCCCGTGCCTGTGTCGGTGCTTCCCCAGTGCTCGGCCAGCATGTCGACAAGTTCTATGCCACGCCCGCCCTCCGCCTCGGCGTCGGCGATGCGGCGTGCCGGGCCGGCCGAGTCGGCATCCTCCACTTCGCAGCGGAGATGGAATCCGCGCACGCGGAGATTGAGTCGCACGGGGCCGCGCGTATGGCGCAGGGCGTTGGTGACCAGCTCGCTGACCAGGAGCTCGGCAGTGTCGGCCAGGTCGGTCATGCCCCAGTCGCCCAGTCGGGCGGTCACCACCCGTCGCGCACGGCCGACCGAGGCCAGTTCACGAGCCACGTTCCAGGACTCGTGCCGGTACCGGGCGCAGAGGGCGGGCGCGCTCAGCGGCCGCAGGGGCCCGAGGGTTCGTGACCAGAGAGTCAGATGCCGGGCGAGCCAGGACATCGAGGGGTCGTGGGCGCCCTGCCCCTGCGCGAGCGCGGATCCAGGGACACGGGTCCGCTGCCGGCGCAGCGAACGGCATGCCTTCCTGAGGCCGTCGTCCTGGGCGGCCATGCTGATCAATCCCTTCCGTGCGGCGTCCGTCCCCTCGGGGTGACAAGGATCCGTCCGTGATCGGGCCGGGTGCGCCGCTGGACCCGGCATTCATGTAGCGGGTGCTACATACCTAAATATACATGTAGCGGGTGCTACAGTAAAGGGGTGACCAAACGTGCGTAATCGGGCATGATCTGCCTGTGGGCGGAACCGGGAGTTCTCATGGCGCGCTCGGCTGACCTGGACAAGCGTGCAGATCTGCTGCACCAGGTCCGCGAGTATGTGGCCCGCAACGGGTTGGTGGACCTCTCCTTGCGCCCGCTTGCGCGGTCGCTGGGCACCAGCGACCGCATGCTCCTCTACTACTTCGGCAGCAAGGAACGACTGGTCACCGAGGCGCTGGCCGTGGACGAGCGGCGTCCTCTGCTGCGCTTCCGTGAAGTGCTTGACAGTTCCGGCGCACCTGAGGACGCCGCGGGTCTGCGGCGCTTCATGGAGAGGCTGTGGCAGCAGTTCACTGCTCCGGACCGCCGCGTCATGCTCCCCGTCACCTTCGAGGTCATGACCGCCAGCCTGCTGAACCCCCGCCGGTACGGCCCGGTCATGCACGACGTGCTCACCGAGTGGACGGACCTGCTCACCTCCGTCTTCGTCGGCATGGGCGTGCCGCACGAAGCGGCCCGCACCGAGGCCACCCTTCTGGTCGGCGCCGCCCTCGGACTGCTCCACGCGACGCTGGCCGACGGTGACTGGGACCGGGCGGACGCGGCCTTCAGTACCTTGCTGGACCGTCTGGAGCCCGGTTGGCGAGCTGCGCAGTGAAGCACGGTCGACCGAGTCGCCGGGAACACCCCACCGGGCGACCATGGAGGCAAGGCGCGGCACGCGAGAGGATCCTGCTGGAGCTGCCGGTGGTGCACACCGATGTACTGATCGTGGGCGCCGGCCCGGTCGGGCTGACCGCGGCCGCGGAACTGAGGCGGCGCGGCGTCGACTGCCGCATCATCGACAGGCTCCCCGCCCGGATGCCGTACGCGAAGGCCGTGGGAGTCCAGCCCAGGACCCTGGAGATCTGGGACCGGATGGGCATGGTGCGCACCGCCCTCGAGGCCGCCGTGCCGATGCGCGGGCAGTTGCTGTACGTCAACGGCGCCCAGCAGGCGCGTATCGACCTCAAGCTTCCGCCCGACGTCCCCTACGGCTTCGCCGCCCTGCCCCAGTACGAGACCGAGCGCGTCATCGAGGAGCACCTCGCCCTCTTCGGCACCCGGATCGAACGCGGCACCGAACTGGTGTCGTTCGCCCAGGACGGCGAGGGGGTCACGAGCCGGCTCACCACGTCCGCTGGCGGTGAGCAGGAGCTCCGGTCCCGCTTCCTCATCGGCTCCGACGGAGCGCACAGCATCGTGCGCAAGACGCTCGGGCTCACCTTCGGAGGCGGCGCCTTCCCGGACGAGTACATGCTCGCGGACGTCGAGGTGGACTGGGACCTGCCGCAGGGCTACGGCGTACGCGCCATGCACCGGAGCGACGGCACCGTCGACGACCTGCTCGTGTGCATTCCGCTGCCCGGCCGCTCCCGCTACCGCATGTCCATGCTCGTCCCGCCCGAGCTCTCCGCCGGGCGAGGGCAGGGCGAGCGGGACGATGTCGCCCATGGACTGGAAGGCAGCCGCAAACCCGGAATCGAGCACATCCAGGCGGTTCTCGACCGGCTCTCCCCGCAGCCGACCACCGCTTCGGCCATGCGCTGGTCGTCCGTCTTCCGCATCAGCCACCGAATCGTGGACCGCTACGCCGACGGGCGGGTCTTCGTCGCCGGAGACGCCGCGCACATCCACCCACCGACCGGCGCGCAGGGCATGAACACCGGCATCCAGGACGCCTACAACCTGGCCTGGAAGCTCGCTCTCGCCCTGGCGGGCACCGCGCACCCCCGACTGCTCGGCAGCTACGACGCCGAACGGCGGCCCGTCGGCGAGGAAGTCGTCGGCCGCACCGTCCGGCACGCGACCGAGGGCATCCAGGCCGACCCGGACGACCCCGAGACGATCATGATGCGTGAGGCCCAACTCCTCGTCGCCTACCGCGACAGCCCCATTGTGGGACCGGGCACCCCCGGGCTGGGCGGCCCCGACGCCGGCGACCGCGCGCCCGACTGTGGTGGCCTCACCGGCACCATCGCCACCTTCCCCATGCGGCTGTACGACGTGCTCCGCGAACGCGGCCATCTGCTGCTGCTCTACGCGGACACGGACGGGCCGGTGGCCGAGTTCGACGAACTTGCCGCGACGGCCAGGAACCTGGGCCATGGCCAGGTGGACGCGTGTGCCGTACGTGCGGCCGATGTGGATGCCGACCGCGTGCAACTGCCGGTCCTGTGTGACAGTCGGGGCGAGTTCCGGCGCGGTTACCGTGCCGAGGGTCCGACGGCGTTCCTGATCCGCCCCGACGGCTACCTGGGTGCCCGCATCACCCCTGCGGCCGGTCCCGGACTGTCCGCCCATCTCGAGCGGATCTTCCGCACCTGAGCGGCTCGGGTGCCGGTCAGGTGTGGAAAACCCAGCGGTCTCGGACCCTAGTCCGCCAGCCGGAACGCCAGCTCCATCTCCCACTTCGACATGTCCGGCTCCTCCCGCGGGTCGGTCAGATACGACTCGATCCGTCCGGCCCAGTGCTCGACCCCGTCGACGACGGTCATGTCCCATTCCAGGCCCTTGCGTTCCACCCAGACGTGCATCGCGCTGATCACGTCGAACAGCTGGTCCGGGTGGCCGATGTGCAGGACCGTCACATAGCGCCCGGCGGGCAGCACCGCGATACCGATGTCTCCCTCGGGTTCCGGTGCCGAGACGACGGGTACGCCCGCCTCGATCACCGACTCCCCTTCCATGTCGATGGTGTTGTAGCGGAAGAACGGGGGTCCTGCGAACTCCGCCCCGCGCGTGGTGAGCCAGCCGACCAGCTCGGGGAGCCGGTCGGCGATCGTGGCGAAGGCGTCCATCCGCACGGAGCCGCGGACGTAGGCGTACAGCTGTTCCCCGCGTTCGACGATCGCGGGCTGGATCTCCTGCATGGCATCCCTCATGACATCAAGGACCGTACGGCCGCCGGGAATTCATCGGTCACAACGGTGGAGGAGCGGGGGCGGTGGAAGAGCTGCAGATACGTGGGCGACGGCACGGCAACTGGCCGGAGAAGGAGGCCGGTTCAGTTGCCGGCGACGTCCTTCACGGCGACCACGACCGGGACCGAGCCGCTGATCAGTTCCAGTGTCAGCCCCACGGCGCCCGGCGACTCCACCATCTCCGCCAGCACGGCAGCGACATCGTCACGCGGCACGGTTCCGGGGCCCGTGGACGCCGCCAGTCGTACGAGTCCGGTGCCCGCGTCGTCGATGAGCCTGCCCGGGCGCAGAATCGTCCAGTCGAGGTTCGTGCGGGAGCGCACGTAGTCGTCCGCGGCGCCTTTGGCGCGCAGATAGGCGTCGAACACCTCGTCGCCCTCGTGACCGGCGTCGGCACCCATGGCCGACACCACGATGTGGCGCCGTACGCCCGCCCGTTCCGCCGCGTCGGCGAAGAGCACCGCGGCGCCCCGGTCCACCGTGTCCTTGCGTTCCGCACCGCTGCCCGGGCCCGCGCCCGCCGCGAAGACCGCCGCGCCCGCGCCCTGCAGTACCGCGGCGACCTGCTCCACCGATGCCGACTCCATGTCCATGTAGACGGGTTCGGCGCCCGCCTCCCGCAGATCGTCGCCCTGGTCCGGGCTTCGGATGATGCCCACGGCCTCGTGTCCGCCCGCCGAGAGCAGCCGCTCGAGACGGCGCGCGATCTGTCCGTGTCCTCCAGCGATGACAATGCGCATGCATACGACGGTACGTCCGAACCGCATGCCGCGCTCAGGGGCCGCGCCGTGCCCGGACACCGTGCTCTGACACCGTTCCCGCCACTGCCGTACACCACTGTCGGACACGGCGCCGCGACACCTCGCCGCGGGACCGCGTCCGGGGGCGTTGCTCAGGGCCCGAAGTCCGGCCGTCCCTGCCGCGGCAGTTCGAGCGCGACGGCCGCCGCCGAGTCGCAGTACTCGCGCACCGCGCTGGTACGCGCCACCACCCGCCCCCGGTGGATGACGATCCGGCTGTACGCGAGTGAGAGCACGCTCCCGATCCGCTCCCCGCGCACCGCGAGCAGCTCCGCGGGGAATCCCGCCTCGACCCGCACCTCCGGCAGCCCCATCACCTCCCGGGCTCCGCCGGCCACCACCCCGTACGCGTCGGGCGGCCGCATCCCGCTCTGCGAGGAGAGCAGGTACGCGGCCTCCAGCGGGTCTCCGCGGCCCACCGGGTTGGTGATGTCCCGTAGGGCACCGCTGCCCGCCGCGACGCGTACGCCCGCGGCACGCAGCAGCCTGACCGGCGCGTTGCCGCGCTGTTCCACGCCCGCGCAGCCGCCCTGAGGCAGCGAGACGACCGTGACCCCTGCCGCGGCGAGCTGGTCGGCGGCCCGGGAGGCCACCTCGCGCGGCAGCCGGGCGAGGCCCGCGCACGGGCCGATCGTCACCCCTGGCCGCAGCCCGCCGGCCATCGCGGCCAGCCGTGCGACACGGGCCGGATCGTCGCCGTTCGTGTGCAGATCGACGGGGCAGCCGTGCTCCGCAGCGACCTCCAGGACGGCTTCGACGTAACCGGTCGGATCCGGGTCGGCGTCCGGGCAGCCGCCGACCACGCCGGCACCCATCTTCACCGCGTCCCGAAGCATCGCCAGCGCGTCGGCCCCGGCGATGCCGGTCAGCAGCCGGGGCACGGCGACAGCGGTCAGATCGGCGAGCCCCCGCAGCGAACGCCGTGCCTGGAGCACCGCCTCCAGGGAGTCGAGACCCTGCACGTCCCCGATGCGCACGTGCGAGCGCAGGGCGGTCGCGCCGTGTCCGAGCTGCAGCAGCGCGGCCTCGGTGGCGCGGCGCTGGACGTCCTCGATGGCGTACGAGACGGGACCCGCGGTGTCCGCGGTGAGTGCCGTGTCGCTGTGGGCATGCGGTTCGGCGGGGGCGGGGAGCAGCAGGAATCCCGTGAGGTCCAGGCGGGAGGAGTGCGGGGGGAGGCTGCCTGCCGTACCGACCGCCTCGATGCGCCCGCTGCCGAGCCGTACGTCGACGGTTCGGCCGTCTGCCAGCCGGGCGCCGCAGAGCAGCAGCGCTGTGGTGTCCGCGGTCGCGCCGTCGGGGGGCTGCGGCTGGCTGTCGGGCATCGCGCTCCTGAGTGGGGCGGGGGCTCGTGTGCCGCTCGCGCGGCGCTCGGACGGCGTGAGGGCCGGAAAGGATCACGCAGCGTGAGTCGAGCCTAGGGGCGCGCGGAGTGCGCTTCGAGGAGGAGCGCAATAGTCGTACCGGTGTGGTCACGTGGGCGTACGGGGCGGACGGGGCGTTGCCGGAGATACGGGGTCAACGCGCCTGCGGCGGTGTGGTGACGGCGGAGCGACGGGGGGTGGCGAGTGCCCCGTACGGGGCGGCGGCCCGGGGGCCGGAAAACGGATTTGGGCGATCGGCGGCCGACCGTGTAATGTCTTCATCGCTCGCCCCAATAGCTCAGTCGGTAGAGCGTCTCCATGGTAAGGAGAAGGTCTACGGTTCGATTCCGTATTGGGGCTCTGATGTTGGTGATCCTCGCCTTCGGGCGAGGGGATCCGGCATCGCAGCGGTGTAGCTCAGTCGGTAGAGCAAGCGGCTCATAATCGCTGTGTCACCGGTTCAAGTCCGGTCACCGCTACACACAGTAGCCGATTGTGGGGTCGGTCCTCCGGTCGGCTACTCTTTATGCGTTCATCCGTCCATCCGTCCGTCCAAGGAGCACTCACGTGGCTGCCACAGACGTCCGCCCGAAGATCACGCTGGCCTGCGTGGAGTGCAAGGAGCGGAACTACATCACCAAGAAGAACCGGCGTAACAACCCGGACCGTCTTGAGATGAAGAAGCACTGCCCGCGCTGCAACTCGCACACGGCGCACCGCGAAACGCGCTGATTTCAGGCTCGTATACGAGGCCGTCCCCACTGGGGGCGGCCTCGTGTCGTTTGGTTTGTGGTCAAGTCATCAGGAGGGAGCCAGTCCATGGCGCTCGACCAGTCGTTCGTGGGGCGGACCTATCCGCCCACCGCGCCCTATGAGGTGGGCCGGGAAAAGATCCGTGAGTTCGCCGAGGCCGTGGGCGACACAAATCCCGCGTACAGCGATCCCGATGCTGCCAAGGAGCTCGGCCACTGTGATGTGATCGCGCCGCCCACTTTCGCCTTCACGATCACTTTCAAGGCTGCCGAGCAGGTTGTTCAGGATCCGCAGTTGGGGCTGGACTACAGCCGGGTGGTGCACGGCGACCAGAAGTTCGCTTACGCGCGTCCGGTACGGGCGGGGGACCGGCTGTCGGTCACCTCGACCATCGAGTCCATCAAGTCCCTTGCGGGCAACGACATCCTCGACATCCGCGGCGAGGTGCACGACGAGTCCGGCGAACTCGTGGTGACGGCCTGGACGAAGCTGGTGGCGCGCGCCGCCGAGGAGGCGTGATGGCAGCGAAGATCTCTTACGCGGAAGTCGAGGTCGGCACCGAGCTGCCGGCGCAGAGCTTTCCCGTGACCCGCGCCACGCTGGTGCGGTACGCGGGTGCGTCGGGCGACTTCAACCCGATCCACTGGAACGAGAAGTTCGCCGTCGAGGTCGGACTTCCGGATGTGATCGCGCACGGCATGTTCACGATGGCCGAGGCGGCGCGTGTGGTCACCGACTGGGCCGGCGACCCCGGTGCGGTCGTGGAGTACGGCGTGCGCTTCACCAAGCCCGTGGTCGTGCCGAACGACGACGAGGGTGCGCTGATCGAGGTCAGCGGCAAGGTCGCGGCCAAGCTGGACGACAACCGGGTCCGTGTCGACCTGACGGCGATGAGCGCCGGGCAGAAGGTGCTGGGCATGTCCCGCGCCGTGGTCCAGCTCGCCTGACAGGCCCGGACGCGGGCCACGTTGTCAGCGGGCCTACGGGTAAGGGGCGCTCTCCCAAGGGAGGGACGCCCCTTACGTGCGCTCCGATGTGGGCTGTCCGACGGATCGTCCTTGCTCGATTAGTGATTGACCACTAACTTGGTCTCCATGGCCAGGATGAGTGCAGAGGAGCGACGCGAGAGTGTCATCCGTGCCGCGATCACCGAGTTCGCGCGCGGTGGCTACAACGGCACGTCCACCGAGGCGATCGCCAAACGCGTCGGTGTCTCGCAGCCGTATCTCTTCCGGCTCTTCAAGAACAAGCGGGAGCTGTTCCTGGCGGCGGCGATGCGCTGCCTGGAGGAGACTCCCGCGGCCTTTGCCGACGCGCTGGAGGTCCGCCCGGACAGCTCGCCGCTGGAGGCGATGGCCGCCGCGTACATGACGCTCATCGACGATCGCGACAAGCTTCTGATGCAGATGCAGATGTATGTCGCCGTGGCGTCCGCCGAGGCGGCGGGCGATCACGAGTTCGGTGAGCGGATCAGGGCCGGCTGGGCCCGGATCTGGGACCAGGCGAACATCGCCTTCGCCGGGGACGGCAAGGAGACGGCCGGCTTCCTCGGCTGCGGCATGCTCGTCAATGTGCTGGTGGCGCTGGGATTCCCCGAGGATCACCGGGTCTGGTCCGGGCTCGACATGTCGGAGCTCAAGGTCGCGAAGGGTCCTCAGGCCTCGCAGGACTCGGAGGCCTCGGAGGCCTCCGGGGGGTAGGTCGCACCGCCCCCTCGCGGGGCATTCTTCTGAGCATCAAAGTTAGTCATCAATAACTAACCTCACGTCCGTATCCTCTGGGGGAGCAATGGATCAGCCGAATCAGCAGACAGCCCACCGGCCCGGCGCAGCGGTCTGGGCCCTGGTCATCACCAGCGTCGCCGGTTTCATGGCGGCTCTCGACAATCTCGTCGTCACCACCGCCCTGCCCTCCATCCGCAAGGACCTGGGCGGGGCGCTCGAAGAGCTGGAGTGGACGGTGAGCGCGTACACGCTCACCTTCGCGGTTCTGCTGATGCTGGGTGCGGCACTCGGTGACCGGTTCGGGCGGCGCAGGCTCTTCATGGTCGGTCTGACGATCTTCACCGGGGCCTCCGCGGCAGCCGCCCTGGCACCCGGCATCGACGGGCTCATCGCCGCCCGCGCCGTCCAGGGCGTCGGCGCCGCGATCATGATGCCGCTCACCCTGACCCTGCTCACCGCGGCCGTTCCGCCCGCCCGCCGCGGTGCGGCCCTCGGCATATTCAGCGCCGTCGGCGGCATCGCCGTGGCCAGCGGCCCGCTCATCGGCGGCAGCCTCACCGAGCACATCTCCTGGCAGTGGATCTTCTGGCTGAACGTCCCGATCGGCCTCGTTCTGCTGCCGCTGGCCCGGCTGCGACTGAAGGAGTCGTACGCACCGAACGCCCGACTCGACGTCCCCGGCACCCTGCTCGTCAGCGCCGGCCTGTTCGGCGTCGTGTACGCGCTGGTCAACGGCCAGGCGGACGGCTGGACGAGCGCACCGGTCCTGGGCGGTCTGATCCTCGGCGGGCTGCTGCTCATCGCCTTCGTCCTGCATCAGACACGGGCCAAGAACCCGATGCTGCCCATGCGGCTCTTCCGCAACCGCGCATTCTTCGGGATCAATGTGGCGAGCCTGCTGATGTTCCTCGGCATGTTCGGCTCGATCTTCCTGCTCAGCCAGTTCCTCCAGAGTGTGGCCGGCTACTCGCCCACCGAGGCGGGCCTGCGGATGCTCCCCTGGACCGGAATGCCGCTGATCGTCGCGCCCATCGCCGGCCATCTCTCCGACCGGATCGGCGGCCGCCCGGTCGTCGCCACGGGCCTCGCGCTCCAGGCGGTCGGCCTCGGGCTGTTCGCCCTGGTCCTCGAACCGGGTGTGTCGTACGCGACACAGCTCCCGGCCCTGATCCTCAGCGGCATCGGCATGGCCCTCTACTTCGCCCCCGCGGCCAGCGTGGTCATGTCCAGCGTCCGGCCCGCCGAGCAGGGCATAGCCTCCGGCGCGAACAACGCGTTGCGCGAGGTCGGCGGCGCTCTCGGCATCGCCGTGCTCGGAGCGGTCTTCGCCGTGCAGGGCGGTTACGAGTCGGCCGACGCGTTCACCGACGGCACCGTGCCGGCCATCTGGATCGGCGCCGGGGCCGTGGCCCTCGCCGCCCTGACCGCGCTGCTGATCCCTGGACGCCGCAAGGCGCCCGCCGGTCCGGACACCGTGGTCGACAGCGGCTTGGCCACGGGCGAGCGCGAGCGGGTCGCCGCCTGAGGCCGCCGAGCCGGGCCGTACGCCTGCGGTCCGTGGCCCCGTCCGAGCGGCGGGCCGCGGACCGTACCCTTGTCCCCGTGCAGGAACTCCACGACGCCCCCCTCGCCCCCCTGACCACCTTCCGGCTCGGCGGACCGGCGACGCGCCTCGTCACGGCCACCACCGACGACGAGGTGATCGCCGCCGTGCGCGAGGCGGACGACGCCGGTACTCCGCTGCTGATCATCGGCGGCGGCAGCAACCTGGTCATCGGTGACAAGGGCTTCGACGGCACCGCCCTGCGCATCGCGACCCGCGGCTTCGCACTGGACGGGACACATCTCGAACTGGCCGCCGGGGAGACCTGGACGGACGCGGTCGCCCGCACCGTCGAGGCGGGGCTCGCGGGCGTCGAGTGCCTGGCGGGCATCCCCGGCTCGGCCGGCGCGACCCCGATCCAGAACGTGGGTGCGTACGGCCAGGAGGTCTCCAGCACCATCACCGAGGTGGTCGCCTACGACCGCTCGACGGGGGAGAAGGTCACCCTCTCGGGCGCCGAGTGTGCGTTCTCCTATCGCCACAGCCGTTTCAAACAGCACCCGGAGCGCTTCGTCGTCCTTCGCGTCCGCTTCGCCCTGGAGGACGCGGACGGTCTGTCCGCCCCTGTGAAGTACGCCGAGACGGCACGCGCCCTCGGCGTCGAGGTCGGCGACCGCGTCCCGGCCGCCCAGGCACGCGAGACGGTGCTGAAGCTCCGCGCGGGCAAGGGCATGGTGCTCGACCCCCAGGACCACGACACCTGGTCCGCCGGGTCCTTCTTCACCAACCCGATACTCACCGCTGCCGAGTACGAGGCCTTCCTCGGGCGCGTACGCGAGCGTCTCGGCGACGGCATCGCGCCGCCCGCGTACCCCGCGGGCGACGGCCACACCAAGACGTCCGCCGCCTGGCTGATCGACAAGGCCGGCTTCACCAAGGGCTACGGCTCAGGCCCGGCGCGTATCTCCACCAAGCACACGCTCGCCCTCACCAACCGAGGGGAAGCCACCACAGAAGACCTGCTGGCGCTGGCCCGCGAGGTCGTCGCCGGGGTGCGGAAGGCGTTCGGGGTGACCCTGGTCAACGAGCCGGTGACGGTCGGCGTCAGCCTCTGACCCCCTGCGCCGCGCGCCGCCTGCACGCCACGCCGAGGCCCGCGCCGGCGTCGTCGCTCGTCGCTCGTCGCGGGCACAGTGCGGTCGCATCGGCCGCTCGGTGATCCCGCCGCTGGTTGGTCGCTGCCGACAGCCTTCCGGTCACTGCCGTCATCGGCTCGTTCAGCAGCCGGGCGGCCGTACCGAGGTCCGGTCAGCCCTGTGGCGCTGCGCCGGTTGCCACAGGGCAAGGACGGTGTCGCCGCGCCCGTGTGCGGGCGCTGCGCGAATCTCCGTTGCGGACCGCGCCGCCACGCCGCCACGCTGCTGTCATGCACACACCTCGCAGTAAGAAACGGACCGCCCCGTGCGGCTGAGGACCACCGAGTTCCGGCCGCGCCTCGACGGCCGCGAATACCGTGTCGTCCGGCCGCGCACCTCACTGCGCCGCACGACCTACACCGACTGGCGCGACCTGACCGGCGACCACGAAGGACTGTCACAGCTCGCCGGGTACTTCTCCTTCGCCGCGTACTCCCCGCACACACTGGTGCACCTCCCGCTCGGCGAGCTCGACCTTGTCCTCGGCCACCGCAGGTCACCCGGGCTGCGCGTCAGCTCCTGGCCGCAGCTGCGGCGGCGGCTCGTCCGGGGCAGGCCGCTCACCGTCACCACCGACGAGCGGCGGACCGCCGCTGACGCCGCTGCCTGGGCGGAGCAGCACGACCGTGCCAAGGACCACGACCGGTTGTTCCCGGCGCGCTACGCGCGGACGCTGTTCCTGACCGGCAGCCGTGAGGTCCTCGCATCGGCCGCGATGCGGTTCGCCCACGCCGCAGGTTTCGGCTCGCACACGAAGCCCCTCGTCATCGCGGGGCACCGGATGCCGATCAGCTCGCTCGTGAGCGAAATGCAGTTGCACTGGGACGTCGACCGCACCGAGGTGGCCATCCACTTCCGGGGGCGGCCGGAGCACTCACGCCCGGCCGTCAACGCTCCGGGTGCGGGCCGGGCGCCTCAGCCGTTCAGGAAGCCAGCCAGTCGTCGATCCCCGACAGCAGCTTGACCCGCTCCGCCTCCGGCGCCGCCGACGCCCGCACCGACTGGCGGGCCAGTTCCGCCAGTTCCGCATCGGTGAAGGCGTGGTGCCTGCGCGCGAAGTCGTACTGGGCAGCGAGACGCGAGCCGAACAGCAGCGGGTCGTCGGCACCGAGCGCCATCGGGACGCCGGCGTCGTACAGCGTCCGCAGCGGTACGTCCTCCGGCTTCTCGTACACCCCGAGCGCGACATTCGACGACGGGCACACCTCGCAGGTCACGCCCCTGTCGGCGAGCTTGCGCAGCAGCCGCGGGTCCTCGGCCGCCCGGACGCCGTGGCCGATGCGCGAGGCGTGCAGATCGTCCAGACAGTCCCGTACGGAAGCGGGGCCGGTCAACTCGCCGCCGTGCGGCGCCGCGAGCAGGCCGCCGTCGCGTGCGATGGCGAAGGCGCGGTCGAAGTCGCGCGCCATGCCCCGGCGCTCGTCGTTGGAGAGCCCGAAGCCGACGACGCCCCGGTCCGCGTAGCGCACCGCGAGCCTCGCCAGGGTGCGGGCGTCCAGCGGGTGTTTCATCCGGTTGGCCGCCACCAGCACCCGCATCCCGAGCCCGGTCTCCCGCCCGGCGCGCTCCACGGCGTCCAGGATGATCTCCAGGGCCGGGATCAGCCCGCCCAGCATCGGCGCGTACGAGGTCGGGTCGACCTGGATCTCCAGCCATCCCGAGCCGTCCCGGACGTCCTCCTCGGCGGCTTCGCGCACCAGCCGCTGGATGTCCTCGGGGCTGCGCAGGCAGGAGCGCGCGATGTCGTAGAGCCGCTGGAAGCGGAACCAGCCGCGCTCGTCGGTGGCACGCAGCTTCGGGGGCTCGCCGCCCGTCAGCGCCTCGGGCAGATGGACGCCGTACCTGTCGGCGAGCTCGAGGAGGGTGGCGGGTCGCATGGACCCCGTGAAGTGCAGATGGAGATGGGCCTTGGGCAGCAGCTTTACGTCTCGGAGGTGCTCCATTCCAGGATCCTGCCGCACCGGATCGCCGAACGGCAGCCTCTTTCCCCGATCGGGTTCTTGCCCGAACGAAGAAACGGGAACGGGCCCCGGCGGCTGCCGGGGCCCGTTCCGTGCGCAGGAGGGTCAGTCGCGGGCCTCGGCCAGCAGCTTCTGCAGCCGGGAGATGCCCTCGACCAGGTCCTCGTCGCCCAGTGCGTACGACAGCCGCAGATAACCCGGCGTGCCGAACGCCTCGCCCGGGACGACCGCGACCTCGGCCTCGTCCAGGATCAGGGCCGCCAGCTCCACCGAGGTCTGCGGGCGCTTGCCGCGGATCTCCTTGCCGAGCAGCGCCTTCACCGACGGGTACGCGTAGAACGCGCCCTCGGGCTCGGGGCAGAACACGCCGTCGATCTCGTTCAGCATCCGCACGATCGTCTGGCGGCGGCGGTCGAAGGCGGTGCGCATCTCGGCGACCGCGTCCAGGTTGCCGGAGACGGCGGCCAGCGCCGCGATCTGCGCGACGTTCGAGACGTTCGACGTGGCGTGGGACTGGAGGTTGGTCGCGGCCTTGACGACGTCCTTGGGGCCGACGATCCACCCGACGCGCCAGCCGGTCATCGCATAGGTCTTGGCGACACCGTTGACCACGATGCACTTGTCGCGCAGTTCGGGCACGAGCGTCGGCAGCGAGGAGAACGTCGCGTCGCCGTAGACGAGGTGCTCGTAGATCTCGTCCGTCAGCACCCACAGCCCGTGCTCGAGGGCCCAGCGGCCGATCGCCTCCGTGTCGGCCTCGCTGTACACCGCGCCGGTGGGGTTGGACGGGGAGACGAAGAGGACCACCTTGGTCTTCTCCGTGCGCGCGGCCTCCAGCTGTTCCACGGAGACCCGGTAGCCGGTGGTCTCGTCGGCGACGACCTCGACCGGGACACCGCCCGCCAGACGGATCGACTCGGGGTAGGTCGTCCAGTACGGCGCGGGGACGATCACCTCGTCGCCCGGATCCAGAATCGCCGCGAAAGCCTCGTAGATGGCCTGCTTGCCGCCGTTGGTCACCAGGACCTGGGCGGGGTCGACCTCGTAACCGGAGTCCCGCAGGGTCTTGTCCGCGATGGCCTTCTTCAGCTCGGGCAGACCGCCGGCCGGCGTGTAGCGGTGGTACTTCGGGTTGCGGCAGGCCTCGATGGCGGCCTCGACGATGTAGTCGGGTGTCGGGAAGTCCGGCTCACCCGCGCCGAAGCCGATCACCGGACGTCCGGCGGCCTTGAGGGCCTTGGCCTTGGCGTCGACGGCGAGGGTCGCGGACTCGGAGATCGCGCCGATGCGCGCGGAGACCCGGCGCTCGGTGGGAGGGGTTGCAGCGCTCATACGGCCATGCTCCCAGACAGGAAACGGAGGCGGCACACAGGTTTCGAGGAGCGGACATTACCGGTCACGAGAGGTCGGCCGACGGACCGTGTTCGACGCCGGGCCTGGGAACACGTACACTCACTCGTCGTTGGTCCTCACCAGCAACAGATGCTCTGCGCACTCCGTGCAGCCGGGCGGATGCGGTAGGTTGGGGGAAACAAAGGGTCGTAGCTCAATTGGTAGAGCACTGGTCTCCAAAACCAGCGGTTGGGGGTTCAAGTCCCTCCGGCCCTGCTACACACACCTCGCCAGGCTGTGTGCGCATGTACGTACATCACTGCATTCGCCGTGCGGCTCCACCGGGCGCGGCACGGCCACGACCCGGGAATCAGGTGAAACATCGTGACGGACGCCGTAGGCTCCATCGACATGCCTGATGCCGAGGACGACACGCAGGAGAAGAAGCCCCGCAAGGGCGGCAAGCGCGGCAAGAAGGGCCCGCTCGGCCGACTCGGGCTTTTCTACCGGCAGATCATCGCTGAGCTCCGCAAGGTTGTCTGGCCGACCCGGCATCAGCTGACGACGTACACGACAGTGGTGATTGTCTTCGTTGTCATCATGATCGGCCTTGTGACCGTGATTGACTATGGCTTCCAGGAAGCAGTCAAGTACGTCTTCGGCTGATCCGCGGAGGGCGCCGTGATGCGGCGCCCCTTTCGCATGTTCCACCCATCTGTATCCAGGAAGAAGCAGCCACCGTGTCTGACCCGAACCTGAACGACGCCGCCGAGGCCGGCGAGAGCTTCGAGTCCGTTGAGGACGAGCTCGACATCGTCGAGGCGGCGGACGCTGTGGAGCCGGACCAGGCTGAAGCTGCCGACGTCGAGGCCGGCGAGCCGGCCGAGGTCGCCGCCGTGCACGTCGAGGACGAGGCCACCGCACTCGCCGAGGTCGACGAGGACGAGGCCGCCCTGGCCGCCGTCGAGGAGGCCGAAGCGGCCGCCGAGGCCGGCGAGGGAGAGCCCGAGGCTCCGGCCGACCCCATCGCCGCGCTCCGCGACGAACTGCGCGGTCTGCCCGGCGAGTGGTACGTGATCCACACCTACGCGGGCTACGAGAAGCGCGTGAAGGCGAATCTCGAGCAGCGCGCCGTCTCGCTGAACGTCGAGGACTTCATCTACCAGGCCGAGGTGCCCGAGGAAGAGATCGTCCAGATCAAGAACGGCGAGCGCAAGAACGTCCGGCAGAACAAGCTCCCCGGCTATGTGCTGGTGCGCATGGACCTGACGAACGAGTCCTGGGGCGTCGTGCGCAACACCCCTGGCGTCACCGGCTTCGTGGGCAACGCCTACGACCCGTACCCGCTGACGCTGGACGAGATCGTGAAGATGCTCGCCCCGGAGGCCGAGGAGAAGGCCGCCCGTGAGGCCGCCGAGGCCGAGGGCAAGCCGGCTCCGGCCCGCAAGGTCGAGGTCCAGGTGCTGGACTTCGAGGTCGGCGACTCGGTCACCGTCACCGACGGTCCGTTCGCCACCCTGCAGGCCACGATCAACGAGATCAACGCCGACTCGAAGAAGGTCAAGGGCCTCGTCGAGATCTTCGGCCGCGAGACCCCGGTCGAGCTGAGCTTCGACCAGATCCAGAAGAACTAGCCTCCGGCACCTTCTGGAACATACGCCTCCGAACAGGTCAGACCGGCTCTCGCAGCCGTTCTGACCTGCTCGGTTTTTGGCCGCGCAGCTATACCCGTTATCGTTGTGCGGTATGCCTCCATCCGGATGATCGGGTGGCAGGCGGAAAACTCTCACTAGGACCCGGAGAGAGCAATGCCTCCCAAGAAGAAGAAGGTCACGGGGCTCATCAAGCTCCAGATCCAGGCCGGTGCGGCCAACCCGGCTCCGCCGGTCGGTCCCGCGCTCGGTCAGCACGGCGTCAACATCATGGAGTTCTGCAAGGCCTACAACGCCGCGACCGAGTCGCAGCGTGGCATGGTCGTGCCGGTGGAGATCACGGTCTACGAGGACCGTTCCTTCACCTTCGTCACGAAGACTCCGCCGGCCGCCAAGCTGATCCTCAAGGCCGCGGGTGTGGACAAGGGCTCCGGCGAGCCGCACAAGACCAAGGTCGCCAAGCTGACGCGCGACCAGGTCCGTGACATCGCCACCACCAAGATGCCCGACCTGAACGCCAACGACCTTGACGCCGCCGAGAAGATCATCGCCGGCACCGCCCGCTCCATGGGCATCACGGTCGAGGGCTGATCAGCTCACCGCCACGCGGCGTCAGCCGCATCTGGGCACAGCCCCAGTGGTAGGGCCAGGCGCTGGCCCGGACCACGACTCCACACCTGAACCAACAGGAGAAGAAGTGAAGCGCAGCAAGGCTCTCCGCAACGCGGACGAGAAGATCGACCGGGAGCGCAACTACGCCCCGCTCGAGGCCGTCCGTCTTGCGAAGGACACCGCCTCCACCAAGTTCGACGGCACCGTCGAGGTCGCCTTCCGCCTGGGCGTTGACCCGCGCAAGGCCGACCAGATGGTCCGTGGCACCGTGAACCTTCCGCACGGCACCGGTAAGACCGCCCGGGTCCTGGTCTTCGCGACCGGTGACCGTGCTGCGGCCGCGGAAGCCGCGGGCGCCGACATCGTCGGCTCCGACGAACTGATCGACGAGGTTGCGAAGGGCCGTCTGGACTTCGACGCCGTCGTCGCCACCCCGGACCTCATGGGCAAGGTCGGCCGCCTCGGCCGCGTGCTCGGTCCGCGTGGTCTGATGCCGAACCCGAAGACCGGCACCGTGACCATGGACGTCGCCAAGGCTGTCAACGACATCAAGGGCGGCAAGATCGAGTTCCGCGTCGACAAGCACTCGAACCTCCACTTCATCATCGGCAAGGTTTCCTTCGACGAGACGAAGCTGGTCGAGAACTACGCCGCGGCGCTGGAGGAGATCCTCCGTCTGAAGCCGTCCGCCGCGAAGGGCCGCTACATCAAGAAGGCGACCCTGACCACCACGATGGGCCCCGGCATCCCGCTGGACTCCAACCGCACCCGCAACCTCCTCGTCGAGGAGGACCCGGCCGCCGTCTGAATCTGACGGCAGTCGCGGGTCTCGCGTACTGAACCGGCCCCCTCGGCTCTCCGGAGCCGAGGGGGCCGGTCCGTTTTTCGGTACGTGTTGTCCGCGGCGAACGGTAGGGTCGCGAATGAATGATCGAAAATAGAGCAAGATCCCGTGGGGGGAACGTGAATTCGATGTACCGGAAGATGGCCGGAGTCGCGCTGGCCGGCGCGCTGCTGTGCGGCACGGCAGCGTGCACGGGTGAGGACGACAAGGCGTCACCCGGGGGCAAGACCTCGTCGTCCGCGCCGAAGCCCGTGGAGGTCACTCCGGCCGCCGCGATCAAGCGCGCCGCGGAGAAGAACGAGAAGATCACGTCGCTCACCTACTCGATGAGCGGCAAGGTGCCGGGGGACGGCTCGATGAAGGCCCAGGCCTCCATGAGCATGAAGCCGCTCGCGCTGCAGATGAAGATGGAGGGCGGCACGGGGGCCGACTCCGGTGAGGTCGAGATCCGCGTCGTCGGCGGAGCGATGTACATGAACGGCGGGGAGCCGCTCGAGCCCGGCAAGAACTGGATGAAGTTCGACCTCGCCGCACTCAAGGAGGCCGGCGGGGAGGACCCCATGGCGGGCCTGTCCCGCCAGGCGGAGCAGAACCCGGCCCAGGACTCCGCGGCGCTCACGGCCTCCAAGGACCTCAAGAAGGTCGGTGAGGAGACCATCGACGGCGTGAAGACCACGCACTACTCCGGCACGCTCACCCTCGACGCCATGCGGGACAGCCTCAAGGGCGAGGACGCGGCGACCAGGAAGAGCCGGGAGCAGAGCCTCAAGGACTACGAGAAGCTCGGCGCCAAGTCGCTCACGATGGACATGTGGATCGACGAGAACGACCAGACCAAGCAGTTCCGTACCCGCAGCACCACCGACAAGGGTCCGCTGGACGTGGTCATCAAGTTCCTGGCCGTCAACAAGCCGGTCACCGTGAAGGCCCCGTCCCCCGGTGAGACCGTCGACCTCGCCGAGATGATGAAGGACGCCGAGGGCGCCTGACGCAATCGGGCGGATTTGCCTGACCGCGATCCGTTCCCGTACTCTTCCACAGAAGCCAAAGACCGCTGGTCGTTGCCGTGCTCTCGTTCTCGGGGGTTCGGCGGCCGAAGGTTCCGCTGAGACGCGGACGTCCTGCGCAGGTGACTGTGGAGAGTTCCCGGACCCGTTCCGGTCGAGCTGAGCCCCGTGCGCCTGCGCCGGGGCGTTTCGTTTTGTTCAGCCCCTTCTGAGCGGTCCTCATCACCCGGAAGGAGGCCGACGCTCTATGGCAAGGCCCGACAAGGCTGCCGCGGTAGCCGAGCTCGCGGACCAGTTCCGCAGCTCGAACGCCGCCGTGCTGACCGAGTACCGGGGTCTCACCGTGGCTCAGCTCAAGCAGCTGCGCCGTTCTCTCGGTGAGAACGCCCAGTACGCCGTGGTGAAGAACACGCTGACCAAGATTGCGGCCAACGAGGCCGGGATCACTTCGCTCGACGACCAGTTCAATGGTCCGACGGCGGTTGCCTTCATCACCGGTGACCCGGTGGAGTCGGCGAAGGGTCTTCGTGACTTCGCCAAGGACAACCCGAACCTGATCATCAAGGGCGGTGTCCTTGATGGCAAGGCGCTGTCCGCCGATGAGATCAAGAAGCTTGCGGACCTCGAGTCCCGCGAGGTTCTGCTCAGCAAGCTGGCCGGTGCGTTCAAGGGCAAGCAGTCCCAGGCTGCCTCGCTCTTCCAGGCGCTCCCCTCGAAGCTCGTCCGCACCGTGGACGCGCTCCGTGCCAAGCAGGCCGAGCAGGGCGGTGCCGAGTAATTCGGCTCGCGCATTGATCAGCGCCGCCTGAGGCGCTGGTCGTAGCGGGCCGCACGCCCGCCGACATGTACATCTCGGCACCAGCCGAATTAGTTGGAAGGATCGCCCATCATGGCGAAGCTCAGCCAGGAAGACCTGCTCGCGCAGTTCGAGGAGATGACCCTCATCGAGCTCTCCGAGTTCGTGAAGGCGTTCGAGGACAAGTTCGACGTCACCGCCGCCGCCGCGGTCGCCGTTGCCGGTCCGGCCGGTCCGGCCGCCGCCGCTGAGGCCGTCGAGGAGCAGGACGAGTTCGACGTCATCCTCACCGGTGCCGGCGAGAAGAAGATCCAGGTCATCAAGGTCGTGCGTGAGCTGACCTCCCTGGGCCTGAAGGAGGCCAAGGACCTCGTCGACGGCACCCCGAAGCCGGTCCTCGAGAAGGTCGCCAAGGAGGCCGCCGAGAAGGCTGCCGAGTCCCTCAAGGCCGCCGGCGCGTCCGTCGAGGTCAAGTAAGTCCCGACCGGGTGCCTCCGGGCACATGGTCCGAGTCTGACGACTCTCGCGCCGCTGGGCGCACGCGAAGGGCGATCATCCATACGGGTGGTCGCCCTTCGGCGTACCCGCGACGGCCGCCTGTTCCGGCCGCTGCGGAGAGTATGGTGATCTTCGCCGTGCGTTCCCCACGCTGGTCAGTGACGATCCCCGCAGCAGGAATGGGCTGGGGGGCCTTGACGAACCGCACGCAGCGCGCAATTCTCAGGACGCGTCGTCACAACGATCCGTATCCGAGGCATGGATCGACGACCGAACGGGCAGTATCGATGTGCGCCACAAGGCGCAGGGGTCGCGGAGTTGAGAACAACGAGGGTTTCAAAAACCCGCACTGGACATCAGTGTGCCAAGTGGCTACACTGACCCTTTGCGCTGCCTGTTAGCTGCCCCCTGCCCGTCACCAGGGGCATGCCCATATTTGAGCATCGGCTGATTGATCGTCCTGACCTGGGCTTTCTTTATCCGTGCACAGCATGGGACCGGTACGCGCGTAGTGAGTCCGAGCCCTCGGAAGGACCCCCTCTTGGCCGCCTCGCGCAACGCCTCGACCGCGAATACGAACAACGGCGCCAGCACTGCCCCGCTGCGCATCTCCTTTGCAAAGATCAAGGAGCCCCTCGAGGTTCCGAACCTCCTTGCGTTGCAGACCGAGAGCTTTGACTGGCTGCTCGGCAATGCCGCATGGAAGGCTCGAGTCGAGGCGGCTCTCGAGAACGGACAGGACGTCCCCACCAAGTCCGGTCTGGAGGAGATCTTCGAGGAGATCTCGCCGATCGAGGATTTCTCCGGGTCGATGTCGCTGACTTTCCGCGACCACCGCTTCGAGCCTCCGAAGAACTCCATCGACGAGTGCAAGGAGCGCGACTTCACGTACGCCGCCCCGCTCTTCGTCACTGCCGAGTTCACCAACAACGAGACCGGTGAGATCAAGTCCCAGACGGTCTTCATGGGCGACTTCCCGCTCATGACGAACAAGGGCACGTTCGTCATCAACGGCACCGAGCGTGTCGTGGTGTCGCAGCTGGTCCGCTCACCGGGTGTCTACTTCGACTCCTCCATCGACAAGACGTCCGACAAGGACATCTTCACGGCCAAGATCATCCCGTCCCGGGGTGCCTGGCTGGAGATGGAGATCGACAAGCGCGACATGGTCGGTGTCCGTATCGACCGTAAGCGCAAGCAGTCCGTCACCGTCCTGCTCAAGGCGCTCGGCTGGACCACCGAGCAGATCCTCGAGGAGTTCGGCGAGTACGAGTCGATGCGCGCCACCCTGGAGAAGGACCACACCCAGGGCCAGGACGACGCGCTGCTCGACATCTACCGCAAGCTGCGCCCGGGCGAGCCCCCGACGCGCGAGGCCGCGCAGACCCTTCTTGAGAACCTTTACTTCAACCCGAAGCGCTACGACCTCGCCAAGGTCGGCCGCTACAAGGTCAACAAGAAGCTCGGCGCGGACGAGCCGCTGGACGCCGGCGTGCTCACCACCGACGATGTCATCGCGACCATCAAGTACCTGGTCAAGCTGCACGCCGGTGAGACCGAGACGGTCGGCGAGAGCGGCACCCAGATCGTCGTCGAGACCGACGACATCGACCACTTCGGCAACCGTCGTCTGCGCAACGTCGGCGAGCTCATCCAGAACCAGGTCCGTACGGGTCTGGCTCGTATGGAGCGCGTCGTGCGTGAGCGCATGACCACGCAGGACGTCGAGGCGATCACGCCGCAGACCCTGATCAACATCCGGCCGGTCGTCGCCTCCATCAAGGAGTTCTTCGGCACCAGCCAGCTGTCGCAGTTCATGGACCAGAACAACCCGCTGTCGGGTCTCACCCACAAGCGCCGTCTGTCGGCTCTTGGCCCGGGTGGTCTCTCCCGTGAGCGGGCCGGCTTCGAGGTCCGTGACGTGCACCCGTCGCACTACGGCCGCATGTGCCCGATCGAGACGCCCGAAGGCCCGAACATCGGTCTGATCGGCTCGCTCGCCTCGTACGGCCGGGTCAACGCGTTCGGCTTCGTCGAGACCCCGTACCGCAAGGTCGTCGACGACCAGGTGACCGACGAGGTCGACTACCTGACCGCCGACGAGGAGGACCGCTTCGTCATCGCCCAGGCCAACGCCGCGCTGACCGACGACATGCGCTTCGCCGAGGCGCGTGTCCTGGTCCGCCGCCGTGGCGGCGAGGTCGACTACGTCCCGGGCTCCGACGTGGACTACATGGACGTCTCGCCGCGCCAGATGGTGTCGGTCGCGACCGCCATGATCCCGTTCCTCGAGCACGACGACGCCAACCGTGCCCTCATGGGCGCGAACATGATGCGCCAGGCCGTTCCGCTCATCAAGGCGGAGGCCCCGCTCGTCGGCACCGGCATGGAGTACCGCTGTGCCACCGACGCCGGCGACGTCATCAAGGCGGAGAAGGACGGTGTGATCCAGGAGGTTTCGGCCGACTACATCACCGTCGCCAACGACGACGGCACGTACACCACGTACCGCGTCGCGAAGTTCTCGCGCTCGAACCAGGGCACCTCGGTCAACCAGAAGGTCATCGTCGCCGAGGGCGACCGGGTCATCGAGGGCCAGGTCCTCGCCGACGGTCCGGCCACCGAGAACGGCGAGATGGCGCTCGGCAAGAACCTGCTGGTCGCGTTCATGCCGTGGGAGGGTCACAACTACGAGGACGCGATCATCCTGTCGCAGCGCCTCGTGCAGGACGACGTCCTCTCCTCGATCCACATCGAGGAGCACGAGGTCGACGCCCGTGACACCAAGCTCGGCCCCGAGGAGATCACCCGGGACATCCCGAACGTCTCCGAGGAGGTCCTCGCCGACCTCGACGAGCGCGGCATCATCCGTATCGGTGCCGAGGTCGTCGCCGGCGACATCCTGGTCGGCAAGGTCACGCCCAAGGGTGAGACCGAGCTGACCCCGGAGGAGCGCCTGCTCCGCGCGATCTTCGGCGAGAAGGCCCGTGAGGTCCGTGACACCTCGCTGAAGGTGCCGCACGGCGAGACCGGCAAGGTCATCGGCGTCCGCGTCTTCGACCGCGAGGAGGGCGACGAGCTGCCGCCCGGCGTGAACCAGCTGGTTCGCGTGTACGTCGCGCAGAAGCGCAAGATCACCGACGGTGACAAGCTCGCCGGCCGTCACGGCAACAAGGGCGTCATCTCCAAGATCCTGCCGATCGAGGACATGCCGTTCCTGGAGGACGGCACCCCGGTCGACATCATCCTCAACCCGCTGGGTGTCCCGTCCCGAATGAACCCGGGACAGGTCCTGGAGATCCACCTCGGCTGGCTCGCCAGCCGTGGCTGGGACGTCTCCGGGCTCGCGGACGACTGGGCTCAGCGCCTGCAGGCCATCGGCGCCGACCAGGTCGCCCCCGGCACCAACGTCGCGACCCCGGTCTTCGACGGTGCGCGCGAGGACGAGATCGCCGGTCTCTTCGAGGCCACGATCCCGAACCGCGACGGCAACCGGCTGGTCCAGGCGTCCGGCAAGGCCAACCTGTTCGACGGCCGCTCCGGCGAGCCGTTCCCGGACCCGATCTCGATCGGGTACATGTACATCCTCAAGCTCCACCACCTGGTCGACGACAAGCTGCACGCTCGGTCGACCGGTCCGTACTCGATGATCACCCAGCAGCCGCTGGGTGGTAAGGCCCAGTTCGGTGGCCAGCGATTCGGCGAGATGGAGGTGTGGGCGCTGGAGGCATATGGCGCCGCTTACGCCCTCCAGGAGCTGCTGACCATCAAGTCCGACGACGTCACCGGTCGCGTGAAGGTCTACGAGGCCATCGTCAAGGGCGAGAACATCCCCGAGCCCGGCATCCCTGAGTCCTTCAAGGTGCTCATCAAGGAGATGCAGTCCCTGTGCCTCAACGTGGAGGTGCTGTCCTCGGACGGCATGTCCATCGAGATGCGCGACACCGACGAGGACGTCTTCCGCGCTGCGGAAGAGCTCGGAATCGACCTGTCCCGGCGCGAGCCGAGCAGCGTCGAAGAGGTCTGACGGGCCTGACGGGGGCTCTGCTGGAGCCCCCGTCGTCCCCGGACCCGTACAGACCATTGATTGAGACTCGACCCCGAAAGAGGGATTGACGACAAGTGCTCGACGTCAACTTCTTCGACGAGCTGCGGATCGGCCTGGCCACCGCGGACGACATCCGGACCTGGTCGCACGGCGAAGTCAAGAAGCCGGAGACCATCAACTACCGCACGCTCAAGCCCGAGAAGGACGGACTCTTCTGCGAGAAGATCTTCGGTCCGACCCGGGACTGGGAGTGCTACTGCGGCAAGTACAAGCGTGTGCGCTTCAAGGGCATCATCTGTGAGCGCTGTGGCGTCGAGGTCACCCGCGCCAAGGTGCGCCGTGAGCGGATGGGCCACATCGAGCTGGCCGCTCCCGTCACGCACATCTGGTACTTCAAGGGCGTTCCGTCACGTCTGGGCTACCTGCTGGACCTGGCGCCGAAGGACCTCGAGAAGGTCATCTACTTCGCCGCATACATGATCACATTCGTGGACGACGAGCGCCGCACCCGCGACCTGCCGTCGCTGGAGGCGCACGTCTCCGTCGAGCGTCAGCAGATCGAGAACCGCCGCGACGCCGACCTCGAGGCCCGCGCCAAGAAGCTCGAGACCGACCTGGCCGAGCTCGAGGCCGAGGGTGCCAAGGCCGACGTGCGCCGCAAGGTGCGCGAGGGCGCCGAGCGTGAGATGAAGCAGCTGCGCGACCGTGCGCAGCGCGAGATCGACCGTCTCGACGAGGTGTGGAACCGCTTCAAGAACCTCAAGGTCCAGGACCTGGAGGGCGACGAGCTGCTCTACCGCGAGCTGCGTGACCGCTTCGGCACGTACTTCGACGGCTCGATGGGTGCCGCGGCGCTGCAGAAGCGCCTGGAGTCCTTCGACCTCGAGGAGGAGGCCGAGCGTCTCCGCGAGATCATCCGTACCGGCAAGGGCCAGAAGAAGACCCGTGCGCTCAAGCGCCTCAAGGTCGTCTCCGCCTTCCTGCAGACCAGCAACAGCCCCAAGGGCATGGTGCTGGACTGCGTCCCGGTGATCCCGCCGGACCTGCGTCCGATGGTGCAGCTGGACGGTGGCCGCTTCGCGACCTCCGACCTGAACGACCTGTACCGCCGGGTCATCAACCGCAACAACCGTCTGAAGCGTCTGCTCGACCTCGGTGCTCCCGAGATCATCGTGAACAACGAGAAGCGGATGCTCCAGGAGGCCGTCGACGCGCTGTTCGACAACGGTCGTCGTGGTCGCCCGGTCACCGGTCCCGGTAACCGCCCGCTGAAGTCCCTGAGCGACATGCTCAAGGGCAAGCAGGGCCGCTTCCGTCAGAACCTGCTCGGCAAGCGAGTCGACTACTCGGCGCGTTCCGTCATCGTCGTCGGCCCGCAGCTGAAGCTGCACCAGTGCGGTCTGCCCAAGGCCATGGCGCTGGAGCTCTTCAAGCCGTTCGTGATGAAGCGTCTGGTCGACCTGAACCACGCGCAGAACATCAAGTCGGCCAAGCGCATGGTCGAGCGTGGCCGCACCGTCGTGTACGACGTCCTCGAAGAGGTCATCGCCGAGCACCCGGTGCTGCTGAACCGTGCGCCCACGCTGCACCGCCTCGGCATCCAGGCCTTCGAGCCGCAGCTGGTCGAGGGCAAGGCCATCCAGATCCACCCGCTCGTCTGCACCGCGTTCAACGCGGACTTCGACGGTGACCAGATGGCCGTGCACCTGCCGCTGTCCGCGGAGGCGCAGGCCGAGGCCCGCATCCTGATGCTGTCCTCGAACAACATCCTCAAGCCGGCCGACGGCCGTCCCGTCACCATGCCGACCCAGGACATGGTGCTGGGCCTCTTCTTCCTCACCACGGACGAGGAGGAGCGCAAGGTCATCGGCGAGGGCCGGTCCTTCGGTTCCACGGCCGAGGCGATCATGGCGTTCGACGCCCGCGAGCTCTCGCTCCAGGCGAAGGTCGACATCCGCTTCCCCGTCGGCACCATCCCGCCGCGCGGCTGGGTCCCCCCGGTCGCCGAGGAGGGTGCTGGATCCGACAGCGACTCCGGCGCGGGCGAGTGGCAGCAGGGTGACAGCTTCCGGCTGCGCACGACCCTGGGCCGCGCGCTCTTCAACGAGCTGCTGCCCGAGGACTACCCGTTCGTCGACTACTCGGTGGGCAAGAAGCAGCTCTCCGAGATCGTCAACGACCTGGCCGAGCGCTACCCCAAGGTCATCGTGGCCGCGACGCTCGACAACCTGAAGGCGGCCGGTTTCTTCTGGGCCACCCGCTCCGGTGTCACCGTCGCCATCTCCGATGTCGTCGTGCCCGAGGCGAAGAAGGCGATCGTCGCCTCGTACGAGGCTCAGGACGAGAAGGTCCAGAAGCAGTACGAGCGCGGTCTGATCACCAAGGAAGAGCGCACCAACGAGCTCATCGGCATCTGGACGCGTGCGACCAACGAGGTCGCCGACGCGATGAACGCGAACTTCCCGAAGACCAACCCCATCTTCATGATGGTCAACTCGGGTGCTCGCGGAAACATGATGCAGATGCGTCAGATCGCCGGTATGCGTGGTCTGGTGTCCAACGCCAAGAACGAGACCATCCCGCGTCCGATCAAGGCGTCCTTCCGCGAGGGCCTGTCCGTGCTGGAGTACTTCATCTCCACGCACGGTGCCCGTAAGGGTCTGGCGGACACCGCCCTGCGTACCGCCGACTCGGGTTACCTGACCCGTCGTCTGGTGGACGTCTCGCAGGACGTCATCATCCGCGAAGAGGACTGTGGCACCGACCGCGGCCTCAAGCTGCGGATCGCCGAGAAGAGCGCCGAAGGCGTGCTGCGCAAGGCGGAGGACGTCGAGACCTCCGTGTACGCACGCATGCTCGCCGAGGACGTCGTCGTCGACGGCAAGGTCATCGCGCCGGCCAACGTCGACCTCGGTGACGTGCTCATCGACGCGCTGGTCGCCGCGGGTGTCGAGGAGGTCAAGACCCGCTCGGTCCTGACCTGTGAGTCCGCGGTCGGCACCTGTGCGTACTGCTACGGCCGTTCGCTCGCCACCGGCAAGCTGGTCGACATCGGTGAGGCGGTCGGCATCATCGCCGCCCAGTCCATCGGTGAGCCCGGTACCCAGCTGACGATGCGTACCTTCCACACCGGTGGTGTGGCCGGTGACGACATCACCCAGGGTCTGCCGCGTGTCGTCGAGCTCTTCGAGGCCCGTACCCCGAAGGGTGTCGCCCCGATCTCCGAGGCCGCCGGCCGCGTGCGGATCGAGGAGACCGAGAAGACCAAGAAGATCGTCGTCACTCCGGACGACGGCAGCGACGAGACGGCGTTCCCGATCTCGAAGCGTGCGCGTGTGGAGGTCGCGGAGGGCGACCACGTCGAGGTGGGCCAGAAGCTCACCGCGGGTGCCACCAACCCGCACGACGTGCTGCGCATCCTCGGCCAGCGGGCCGTTCAGGTCCACCTGGTCGGCGAGGTCCAGAAGGTCTACAACTCGCAGGGTGTGTCGATCCACGACAAGCACATCGAGATCATCATCCGGCAGATGCTGCGCCGCGTGACGATCATCGAGTCCGGCGACGCGGAGCTGCTGCCGGGCGAGCTCGTGGAGCGCTCGAAGTTCGAGACCGAGAACCGTCGTGTGGTCACCGAGGGCGGTCACCCCGCCTCCGGCCGTCCGCAGCTGATGGGTATCACCAAAGCCTCGCTGGCGACCGAGTCGTGGCTGTCGGCGGCGTCCTTCCAGGAGACGACCAGGGTCCTGACCGACGCGGCGATCAACGCCAAGTCGGACTCCCTGATCGGCCTCAAGGAGAACGTCATCATCGGTAAGCTCATCCCGGCCGGTACGGGCCTGTCCCGCTACCGCAACATCCGGGTCGAGCCGACCGAGGAGGCCAAGGCCGCGATGTACTCGGCCGTCGGCTACGACGACATCGACTACTCGCCGTTCGGCACCGGCTCCGGCCAGGCCGTTCCGCTGGAGGACTACGACTACGGTCCGTACAACCAGTAAGGCGCATGTCTGACGAAGGGCGGTCACCCCGTGCGGGGTGACCGCCCTTCGGCGTGTCCGGGGAAGAGCGGCAGATTCCCGGAGAGGCGGCGTCAGCGCCGCGAGCTGGTGCCCGCGGTGCGGACGTGCCGTTGACCGGCTCCGGGCGGAGGGCGGGGTGCGCTGCGGGGGAGGGCTGCAGAGGCCCGTACGGGCGGGACCGGCGCCCCGTGGGCGTCCGCTGCCGACGCGGTGCACCGGGGGCGTGAGGGGCAGCACCAGCGCCGCGGGTGTGCACGGGGCCGGACCGGCACCCGCACGGCGCGTGCGCGGCGCGTCCCGCGCGCGTCGGCAGGGGCTGTGCGGTCGGCCGCTGTGGCATCGCACCGCCCGGCAGGGCACGGGGGTGGCCGGCAGCCTCAGACAGCGGCGTGGCCGAGCCGAGGCCCTGTCGGCGGAAGACGTCGCTGACCACGCGCAGCGCGTACTTCGCCGAACCGGCCTTCTGGTGGACCTCCAGGCCGGTCCCCGCCGATCAGCTCCAGCCGGCGCGCCGGACGGGCGCCGTCTGGTCCCGTCCGCTCGCGGTGACTCGCACCGGCCGGCAGGACGGTGTCCCCAGGCCCGGACACGGCGGCTGCTCGGGGGTGCCGGAGCCGCTGGACGCGGACGAGGGCCCTGTCGGTACGACGCCGGCACACAGTCCTCCGTTGTCACGGTGAGTGATCAACCTACTGAAGACAGGTGTCTGAAAACCCGGGCGACCGGGGCAGGCTCGCGAACGGAAGGTTCCGGCGACGAATCGCCGTAGGAAGTCCGGCGTGTCGCGGCTGCCTGCATTTGTTTTGACCGAACTCGGTGAGGTAGGTACGCTCAGACCTTGTGCCTGGGGTGTGCCTGGGCTCGTGTGCGTGTCCTCAACCGCATGACGGGTTCAAGACCGGCCACCGTAATCTGCGCCTTTTCCGTCCTGCGGCGGGGGTCAGCAGCATTCGACACACCCGACCGCGTGGGTCGGCGACGTTCCAGGTTAGCTTCACTGACGGCACACAGAAACCGGAGAAGTAGTGCCTACGATCCAGCAGCTGGTCCGTAAGGGCCGGCAGGACAAGGTCGAGAAGAACAAGACGCCCGCACTCGAGGGTTCCCCTCAGCGTCGCGGCGTCTGCACGCGTGTGTTCACGACCACCCCGAAGAAGCCGAACTCGGCCCTGCGTAAGGTCGCGCGTGTGCGTCTGACCTCCGGCATCGAGGTCACGGCCTACATTCCGGGTGAGGGACACAACCTGCAGGAGCACTCCATCGTGCTCGTGCGTGGTGGCCGTGTGAAGGACCTGCCGGGTGTTCGCTACAAGATCATCCGCGGTTCCCTCGACACCCAGGGTGTCAAGAACCGCAAGCAGGCCCGCAGCCGCTACGGCGCCAAGAAGGAGAAGTAAGAATGCCTCGTAAGGGCCCCGCCCCGAAGCGCCCGGTCATCATCGACCCGGTTTACGGTTCTCCTCTGGTGACCTCGCTGATCAACAAGATCCTGCTCAACGGCAAGCGTTCCACCGCTGAGCGCATCGTCTACGGCGCCATGGAAGGCCTCCGTGAGAAGACCGGCGCTGACCCGGTCATCACGCTGAAGCGCGCCCTCGAGAACGTCAAGCCGTCTCTCGAGGTCAAGTCCCGCCGTGTCGGTGGTGCCACCTACCAGGTCCCGATCGAGGTCAAGCCCGGTCGCGCCTCCACCCTCGCGCTGCGCTGGGTCGTGGGTTACTCCCGCGCCCGCCGTGAGAAGACCATGACCGAGCGCCTCATGAACGAGCTGCTGGACGCCTCCAACGGCCTCGGCGCTTCGGTCAAGAAGCGCGAGGACACGCACAAGATGGCCGAGTCCAACAAGGCCTTCGCGCACTACCGCTGGTAGTCGCAACCCACATCGAGACCGAGAGAAGACTGAAGCCTTATGGCTACCACTTCACTTGACCTGGCCAAGGTCCGAAACATCGGGATCATGGCCCACATCGACGCGGGCAAGACGACGACCACCGAGCGGATCCTGTTCTACACCGGTGTCTCCTACAAGATCGGTGAGGTCCACGACGGCGCTGCCACGATGGACTGGATGGAGCAGGAGCAGGAGCGCGGCATCACCATCACGTCCGCCGCGACGACCTGTCACTGGCCGCTCGAGGACGTCGACCACACCATCAACATCATCGACACCCCGGGTCACGTCGACTTCACCGTCGAGGTGGAGCGTTCGCTCCGCGTCCTCGACGGCGCTGTGACCGTGTTCGACGGTGTCGCCGGTGTGGAGCCCCAGTCCGAGACCGTCTGGCGTCAGGCGGACCGTTACGGCGTTCCGCGTATCTGCTTCGTCAACAAGCTCGACCGTACGGGCGCCGAGTTCCACCGCTGTGTCGACATGATCAAGGACCGCCTCGGCGCGACCCCGATCGTGATGCAGCTGCCGATCGGTGCCGAGGCCGACTTCAAGGGCGTCATCGACCTGGTTCGTATGAAGGCCCTGGTCTGGTCCGCCGAGGCGGCCAAGGGCGAGATGTACGACGTCGTCGACATCCCGGCCACGCACGCCGAGGCTGCCGAGGAGTACCGCGGCAAGCTCGTCGAGACGGTCGCCGAGAACGACGAAGAGATCATGGAGCTGTACCTCGAGGGCCAGGAGCCTTCCGAGGAGCAGCTGTATGCCGCGATCCGTCGTATCACCATCGCCTCCGGCAAGTCGAAGGACGTCACGGTCACCCCGGTGTTCTGTGGCACCGCGTTCAAGAACAAGGGCGTTCAGCCCCTGCTCGACGCGGTCATCCGCTACCTGCCCTCCCCCCTGGACGTCGAGGCCATCGAGGGCCACGACGTCAAGGACGCGGACGTCGTCGTCAAGCGCAAGCCGTCCGACGACGAGCCGCTGTCGGCGCTGGCGTTCAAGATCATGAGCGACCCGCACCTCGGCAAGCTCACCTTCGTCCGGGTCTACTCGGGCCGCCTGGAGTCCGGCACCGCGGTGCTGAACTCCGTCAAGGGCAAGAAGGAGCGCATCGGCAAGATCTACCGCATGCACGCGAACAAGCGTGAGGAGATCGAGTCGGTGGGCGCCGGCGACATCGTCGCCGTCATGGGCCTGAAGCAGACCACCACGGGTGAGACGCTGAGCGACGACAAGAACCCGGTGATCCTGGAGTCCATGGACTTCCCGGCGCCGGTCATCCAGGTCGCGATCGAGCCCAAGTCCAAGGGCGACCAGGAGAAGCTGGGTGTTGCCATCCAGCGTCTCGCGGAGGAGGACCCCTCCTTCCAGGTCCACTCGGACGAGGAGACCGGCCAGACCATCATCGGTGGCATGGGCGAGCTGCACCTCGAGGTGCTGGTCGACCGTATGCGCCGTGAGTTCAAGGTCGAGGCGAACGTCGGCAAGCCGCAGGTCGCGTACCGCGAGACGATCCGCAAGGGCGTCGAGCGTCACGACTACACGCACAAGAAGCAGACCGGTGGTACCGGTCAGTTCGCCAAGGTGCAGATCGCGATCGAGCCGATCGAGGGCGGCGACGCCTCGTACGAGTTCGTGAACAAGGTCACCGGTGGCCGTATCCCGAAGGAGTACATCCCTTCGGTGGACGCCGGTGCGCAGGAGGCCATGCAGTTCGGCATCCTGGCCGGCTACGAGATGACGGGCGTCCGCGTCATTCTTCTCGACGGTGGCTACCACGAGGTCGACTCCTCCGAGCTCGCGTTCAAGATCGCCGGTTCGCAGGCCTTCAAGGAGGCCGCGCGCAAGGCTTCGCCCGTGCTCCTCGAGCCGATGATGGCCGTTGAGGTCACCACGCCCGAGGACTACATGGGTGAGGTCATCGGCGACATCAACTCCCGCCGTGGCCAGATTCAGGCCATGGAGGAGCGCATGGGCGCCCGGATCGTCAAGGGTCTGGTGCCGCTCTCGGAGATGTTCGGCTACGTCGGAGACCTCCGCAGCAAGACCTCGGGTCGCGCAAGCTACTCGATGCAGTTCGACTCCTACGCCGAGGTTCCCCGGAACGTCGCCGAGGAGATCATCGCGAAGGCCAAGGGCGAGTAACTCTCCCGAGTACACGCTTTAGGCTTGTCACCGGAGCCTGCTGGGGCATTCCATCCGATTCCCGGATGGAATGCCCCGGGCCCCGGCATCCCAGCAAAGATCACCTGGCGCCGATGAGTAAGGCGTACAGAACCACTCCACAGGAGGACCCCAGTGGCGAAGGCGAAGTTCGAGCGGACTAAGCCGCACGTCAACATCGGCACCATCGGTCACATCGACCACGGTAAGACGACCCTCACGGCCGCCATTACCAAGGTGCTGCATGACGCGTTCCCGGACCTGAACGAGGCCTCGGCCTTCGACCAGATCGACAAGGCGCCCGAAGAGCGTCAGCGTGGTATCACCATCTCCATCGCGCACGTCGAGTACCAGACCGAGTCGCGTCACTACGCCCACGTCGACTGCCCCGGTCACGCGGACTACATCAAGAACATGATCACCGGTGCTGCCCAGATGGACGGCGCCATCCTCGTGGTCGCCGCCACCGACGGCCCGATGCCGCAGACCAAGGAGCACGTGCTCCTGGCCCGCCAGGTCGGCGTTCCGTACATCGTCGTCGCCCTGAACAAGGCCGACATGGTGGACGACGAGGAGATCCTGGAGCTCGTCGAGCTCGAGGTGCGTGAGCTCCTCTCCGAGTACGAGTTCCCGGGCGACGACCTGCCGGTCGTCAAGGTCTCGGCGCTCAAGGCGCTCGAGGGCGACAAGGAGTGGGGCCAGTCGGTCCTGAACCTGATGGCCGCCGTCGACGAGGCGATCCCGCAGCCCGAGCGTGACGTCGACAAGCCGTTCCTGATGCCGATCGAGGACGTCTTCACGATCACCGGTCGTGGCACCGTCGTCACCGGCCGTATCGAGCGTGGTGTCCTCAAGGTCAACGAGACCGTCGACATCGTCGGTATCAAGCAGGAGAAGACCACCACCACGGTCACCGGCATCGAGATGTTCCGCAAGCTGCTCGACGAGGGCCAGGCCGGTGAGAACGTCGGTCTGCTCCTCCGTGGCATCAAGCGCGAGGACGTCGAGCGCGGCCAGGTCATCATCAAGCCCGGTTCGGTCACGCCGCACACCGAGTTCGAGGCCCAGGCCTACATCCTGTCGAAGGACGAGGGTGGCCGTCACACCCCCTTCTTCAACAACTACCGCCCGCAGTTCTACTTCCGTACCACGGACGTGACCGGCGTGGTGACCCTCCCCGAGGGCACCGAGATGGTCATGCCGGGCGACAACACCTCCATGACCGTCGCGCTGATCCAGCCGGTCGCCATGGAGGAGGGCCTGAAGTTCGCCATCCGTGAGGGTGGCCGGACCGTCGGCGCCGGCCAGGTCGTCAAGATCACCAAGTAATTGCTGATCGTTTGACCTGGCAGCTCGCTGAGCTGCAAGAAGGGCCCCGCACCGAGAGGTGCGGGGCCCTTCGTCGTGTCGCCGTACCTGCTCAGCCGGCGGTGCCGGTCCGCGGCGCCCAGGTCCATGGGTGGGCGTCCGGGCCCAGTCCGACGAGGGTCGCCCCCTCGGTCGTGACCCGCAGGGCCGGCACGTCCAGCGCCAGGGGCCCGTTCGTACGCGTCAACAGCTTCCCTGCGTGGTGCAGTTGGATCCGGCCGCGCAGATCCCGGCCGAGCAGCAGGGATCCTTCCCGGCTGCCGGCCGCGACGACCGGCCCGTATCCGTCGAAGCGCACGGCCGGCAGCTGCTCGCCGTCGGCGCTGATGGCGAGCAGCTCGGGTGAGGCCGTGCCGCGGCCGTCATCAGGGAACTCCGGCTGCCACGGCCGCTCCGAACGGTAGAACAGCCGGACCGAACCGTCCGGGTCCGGCAGCGCGGCGGGGGCCTCGACGGCGAGCGGCAGCCCGCTGTCCCGGCGGTGCGTCAGGGGACCGCCGGGGTGGTCCTGCGTCCAGTGATGGACGCCGGTGCGGCCCGCGCCGAAGACATGGACACGGCCCTCGGTGTCCACCATGGTCGTCAGGGCGTCCTGGGTCTCGCCGCCGCCGAGGTCCTGCCAGCCGCTCCAGCTGCCGTCCGCCTCCCGGACCCGTGTGCTGACGCCCTTGTCCGCGTTGCGCACGAACAGATGCACGCGGCCGTCGGGAGCGGTTGCCGCCACGGGGACGCCGATCCGACGCCCCCGGTCATCGATCCGCTCCGGGTTGCCGAGCCCTCTCCACGCGAGGAACGGGCCGCCCGCCGAACGCTGTTCCAGCAGCACGATCTCGCGGGAGTTGGTCCCGCCGTGTCCGCTGATCGCCTCGAACCGCAGCCCGAACAGCAGTTGGCGGCCGTCCTCCAGCACGGCCGTGCCGAGGGTCGGGGCGAGCGGTCCGCCGCCGAGGTCGTCGGGAGCGCCCCAACGCCCGGTGCCGCGCCCGGTCTCGCGCCAGCGCACGGCGCGCAGCCCGAGCACGCCGTACGCGGCGAGCCTGCCGTCCGGCTCGGCGGACACGGCGGTGCGGGTGCCCGGGTAGCGGTGGTGGGTGGAGCGGACCCAGCCCTTCTTGTTCAGGAGCGGACGTTTGCCGCCGACGCCGTAGTCACCGCAGCCGCCCGCGTTGCCGCAGTCCCAGCCGGCGTCACCGCCGTACGGCACGAGGTTCGCGGCCTTCCGGTCGAGCACGGCCGGCGGGAGGTTCTTGGGCCAGTGGCGGTTGTAGTAGCCGCGGAAGGCGGTGGCGGCGAAGCCGGGCACCTCGCCGCCGTCCTGCGTGGACTCGGCGACCCAGTGCACCAGGGCGGCCCAGCTGAAGCAGGCCACGGCCGTGTGGTCGGGGTGGTCGGAGTAGCCGGGCTGCTCGCTGTCCCTCTTGCGGGTCGCCTCGTCGCTGTGCTGGATGTCCGGGTCGGGGTCGAGTGTCTGCACGACGGTGGGCCGGTAGCGGTCCAGCAGCCCGACGAGGACGTCGATGAGCTGGTCGTAGTCGTACGAGCCGGCCTTCCGCACCGGGGAGTCGTCGGCGACGACGGTCGGCAGCTGCAGCCCCCGGTCCCGCCACAGGCTCGGGATGCCGAGGCGGCGGCCGTCGGGCGTGTGCATGGCGAGATTGAGGAAGATCAGCTCGACGCTGCGGCCGCCGTTGGCGAGCGTGTTGATCTCGGCCCGCTGGTCGCCGCGGAGTGCGACGACGCCCTTGTGCCAGTCGGTGAACTTGTCCAGGCCGAGCAGCGTGGCATAGGCCTGGCGCAGGCCCTGGTGCCGGGCCGACGAGTACGCGTTCTTGTCGGGGGCCGGCTTCGGCTCTCCCGGGGGCCGGTTGATGCCGTTGGCCTCGCCCGCGGTGACGTACACACAGACCAGCGGCACTCCGGAGTCCAGCATCTGCTGGGCGTCCGGGTTCATGAAGTACAGGTCGTCGTCCGGGTGCGCCAGGAACTGCATCAGCTGTGCGCGCCGCGATCCGGCTATGGGAATGCCGGGCGCGGGATCGGCCACGGGTCCGCCGCGGCGCGGGGCGGGCACGGTGCAGGAGGTGACGGCGCCGGCGGCGCCGGTCGCCAGGAGGGCGGTGAGCGCGGCGACGACACTGCGGCGCCGGGGGGCTCTTGGGCGGGGCGCCGCCCCGGACCGCTGCCCGCCGCCGGACGTCTGGCCGTGAGGTGCTCTCACGATTCCGGGCAGCGCAAGGCCGGCTTCGTCGTTCATGGGTGCTCCGTCCGCTTCCCCCGCAGCGGGCGGGCCGTGTCATGCCCCCGTCTGCGTACCGTGATCAGTCCAGGCGACGGACAGGCTGGTCGGAGCCGTCCCGCGCTCAGTCAGACGGAAAGCGGGCAGGCGGGGTTGCCTCGGGGTGTGTGATGTCCGAAGGGGGGCCGGCCTTGCCGCCGAAGAGGGCTGTCGGTCCGTCAATTCGGCTTCGGAGCGGCGGTGGTCGAGGAGGACGGCCGCCGGTCATCGCAGGGTCGGGACCTCGCCTCCCGCCACGGCGGTGAGGGTGGCGCCGCGCAGGCCCCGCAGCCAGAGTTCGGCGATCTCGGCGATACGGGTGCTCTCGGGCGGGGTGGCGCCGAGGCCGATGGCGTACCGGGCCGGGTCGGTGGTGAAGGGGCGCGGCCAGGCGTGGGCGTCCGGGACACCGGCCTCCTCCAGGGCGGTGAGCAGCGCGCGCATCCGGCCCCGTACACGGCCCTCGTCGGGGCCCGGGGGCACGGTGGCGACCGCCCAGGCCGCGTGGCGGCGGTGCAGGGGCGGCGGGGAGAGCAGCTCGGGCCACGGGTCGGCGGCCGACTCCAGGACCTCCCACGCCCGGAACAGCTCCTGGGTGAGCAGGTCCCGGCCGCCCGCCGTCACCTGGTCCGTGCAGGACCGGACCGGCTGGGTCGGCGTCATGACGGTGACCGGCAGAGGGGATGCCGGGCCACCGACCGGCTCGCGCCAGTCCCAGGCCGCCCATGTCGCGAAGAACTGCCGCAGCAGGCCGGCCGGCAGCAGACCAGGGGCCGCACGGACGGTGTGCGCCGCGAGCACGGCCCAGGCCAGGCCCGGCAGCCCTCCGAACGGAGCCGAGTCCAGGCCACGGGCCTTCGCCCAGGCCTTGACCTCCCGGGCCAGCCGGGTGAAGGCGGTCCGATGGCCGACGGCCAGGCCGAGCACGGCGTCCGCGTCGCTGACCGAGCTCAGCGCGGTGGCGGCCGCCCCGCCCAACTCGGTGCGGCGGTCGACCGCTTGAGCCGGGTCCATCGCCCCGGTGGCCACGACGACCAGGTCCACGCCCAGACCGTCGACCTCGAGCCGCAGACCGGGAACTCTCGCCCCGACCACCTCGCGCAGCCCGGTCGCCCCCGGCAGCGCCGCCGCGACCCGGGCCCGTACCTCGGCGAGATCGGCCTCGCCCGGCAGAGCCACCACGAGGTCCAGGTCCGCGCCTGGCAGGGCGCATCCCATGCGCCGGGAGCCGACGACATGGACGATTCCGCCGCCGAGCGCCTCCGAGACCCGCCGCGTGATCGATTCGGCGTGGGCCTCGCCCGCGGGTGCCCCGGCACCCGGGCCGTTCTCGGGTGCGTGGTCCGCGGTCGGTACATGTGCCGCTCCGGTGGCCGGGCTCGGGGGGCCTGCGGATGTACGGCCCGAGGCCGTCGGCACGTCGGTTGTGCCCGTGCCCGTGTTGCCGCTGCCGCGTGTGCGAGCCGTGCGGCTGCTTGCGTGGCCCGCGGCCTGCGCGTCGGCCGTGCCGGTGGGCGCGCCCCCGCCCGGTGCGGGGGTGCCGGCCCCCGCCGTCCCGGTGTCCGAAGCCTCTCGCGGCGTGGCTTCCCCGTCCGCTGCCCGGCCCCCGCCCCGGGTGCCGAAGACGGCGTCGGCGCGCGCGGCAGTCAGCCCGCCGTCCGCGATGCCGCGGTCGCCGGGCGCGGCGGCCGGAGGGTCCGCAAGCCAGCGCACCTCGCCCGTTCCCAGTGCGACCGTCGCCCGTACGCACATCGGCTCGTCGCCACGGCGGGACAGCAGAACCAGCTTCCCGACCTGGGCCGTCATACCGTCGAGCAGGGCGGCACAGTGGGCGGCGAGCCGGTGAGGATCCCGGGTCCGGCCCAGGGAGAGGTGCGGAGTGAAGCCCTCGGCGCGGCCCCCGCAGCGCGGGAACCGCTGCTCCAGTGCGTGGTGCAGCCGGGCCCAGGGCTCCTGGCCGTCCGCGGCCGGGTCGAGCCAGACGGTGGAGTCCTCCCGGTGCCTGAACCAGTCCACCCCGTCCAACGTGGCAGTGAACGCCGGTGTCTCGGCCGCGGCCGCGGCGAGCAGCGGGGCCGCCCGTTCGAAGTCGGACTCCGGTACGAAACCGAAGAGCACGTTGACATGCGGCGGCCAGCGGTGGATCTGGCGATCGTGTTCCCTGCGGATGTGCTGGATGGGCGGCCACAGCTCCTGCGGGGGAATCCAGGCCACGGCCGTACGGGCCGTCGACCGTACGGCGAGGACACCGCCCGGCTCGTAGCCGTCCAGGCTCAGATACGCCTCGACGCCGTAGTGATCGGAGACGTACAGCCCGTCCGCCTCCGGTGCGTCCCCTCGCAGCAGCGCCTCGTCGGTCCGCAGCCTCTGCGCGCGCAGCAGCACCCGGTCCAGCCGTGAGGCCCGCCCCGACAGGGAGGACACCGCGGCCAGCGGGTTGACGCCCGGGTCGAAGGTCGGCGTACGGTCGCCGGCCCCGTGCACCTCGCTCCACGCGTCCCGCATCCCGAGCGTCGTCTCCGGGGCGTCGCCGCCGTCGTTGAAGTCGCCCATCAGCACCAGGTCGCCCTCGACACCCGCCAACCCCTCGGCGAGCCGGGTCAGTTCGGCGGTGCGCCGGGCCGGGCCGTTCTCGGAGTGGTCACTGCTCAGATGCGTCGCGGCGATAGTGAGGGGACCCGCGGCCGTGTCGACGACGAGCGCGGCGACCGCCTTGTGGGGGCCGAGGACATGCAGGCCCGCTTCCCGTACGGGAAGCCGGCTGAGCAGCAGCACCCCGCTGTGGTCGACGTCCTTCCCGGCCGGATCGGTGGAGAGCGTGCAGCCGCCCTGTACCCAGGGCTCCCGCAGCAGCAGAGTGAGCAACTGCGGCTCGACCTCCTGCAGTGCGATGACGTCGGCGTCGGCGTCACGCAGGGCGGCCAGGAGCAGGGGGCGTCGCCGGGCGGTGTCGATGCGGTCGCTGTCGTACCGGTCCCACAGCGTGTTCCAGGTCAGTACGCGCAGACCCGCCGAGGCCGGTACCCCTCGGGGTGCCCGCGCCGGGACCCACTCGCCCCGTACGAAGGCGTACGGCGTCCTGGCCGCGAAGAAGGGCGCGCGCAGCAGCCTCGGGTCCCGTACCCGCCCCGCGTCCGTCGCGTCGATACGGTCCACACCGGCTGTCCGGTCCCAGACCACCTCGCCGTCCGCCTCGAAGAACAGCACCCGGTGCCACGGGATCTCGCCGCCGGGTACGAACGCGGGCAGCGGCATCCGCTTGGGCGCGGCCCCGCGCTGGTTGATGCCCAGCACGAACCGGGCCGGGTCGAAACGGGAGTCCCAGCGGACCCGGTGGTAGATCTCCTCGCTGGTACGCACCGCTATGCCTCCTCCTCGACGGTTCCGCTCGCGCCGATGTACCAGGTGCGGTGCGCCTGGCCGGGGTACGGCGGGACGAACCTGTGCAACTGCGCGCCGAGCACCTCCGGCGGCACCGGGTGCGCCCGGCCCGCGTTGCGCCGGGTCAGCTCGTCCGCGTCGGCCAGCACCACCGCGTGCGTGGTCAGCGCGTCACGGCGGTGCGCGACCGCGTGCACCAGGGAACGCTGGTGCGGGTTGAGGGAAGTGGCGTCCCACACCACGGTCCCACCTTCGGCCAGTGCGGTGTCGAGCCGGTCGAGACCGGCGCGCAGGACATCCGTGTTGGCCTTCTGGTCGGCGCGCGAGCCGCGGGCCTCGCGCAGGTCGTCCAGCGACACATGGGTATCGACGCCGGGGAGCGCGCGGGCGAAGCTGCTCTTCCCGCTGCCCGACGGCCCGACCATGTGGATCAGCTTCGGGAACCGACCGGACCGCCACCGCCAGGTCGCCGCGACGGCCTCCTCGACGGTCGCGATCCGGCCCTGTGCGTACGCCTCGCGCGCCTCGGCCCGGCACCGGTCGGCCGCGTCTGCGTCCACGGCCGCGAACGCGTCCCGCAGCCCCTCCAGCCCCCCGGCCTCCTCCGCGTGCAGCGCGGACCAGTCGACCTGCTCGCGCGCGTCGGCGTCGGGTGCGAGCGCCCCCGCCAGGGCGTGCAGCACCCCGAGATCCACGGCCCAGGACATCCGTACGAGACCGGTCCTGCGCTGTTCGTCGGGGTAGGGACGGTGCAGCCGGGTGTGCAGCCCGACCAGGTCGGCGACGCGTCGGGCCGCCGGCATGCCCAGCGGGGCGGCCAGCCGGGCCGCGAGCGAACCCCGACGGCTGCGGTGCAGCAGCGCGGCGAGCACCCCCGTGAGCCGCTCGTCCCCGGACCGCCCCAGTACGTCGAGCGCCGCGGCCGTCTCGGCCGCGGCCGCCGCGTTCCCGTCGGTCACGCCCACGGCGTCCATCAGCGCGGCGGCATCGGGCACGGACCCGGACCGTACGGCCCACAGCGCGGCGGCGGGACCGAGGCCGTTCTCCACCACGGCGGCATGCATCCAGTGCTTATCGGTCTGGACGTGTCCCGGACGTACCCACTTGGCGACCCGCAGTCCGAAGTCCGCCGCGCCGAAGCCCTCGACGGTCCGCACGACGTATCCCTCCTGCCGCGCGGTGTCGAGCTTCAGCGCCCGCAGGGTCCGCTCGGCCTGCCGGTCGAAGGCCCCGCGCCACAGCACGGCGGGCACGGGAATCCCCACGCCGCGCAGGAACGCCACGGTCCGGTCCCAGTCCAGACAGCGGCCCGCGCCGTCCCAGACCGAGAACCCGTAGAACAGGCTGTCCAGGTCCTCGTACGCGATCGAATGCCGGGCGTACATGTTCTCCCCGCACACCCGCCATCCGTCCGGAATGCCGTGCCCGATACGCCCCTGCATGGCTTTGACCCAGGCGCGGGAGGGATGGTGCCCGGAGTCCAGCGACCGGGCGTGCAGCCCGTCGGCGTAGAGCGTCGTGTTCTCGCCGTCGAGCTTCTCGGTGACGACGACCTCGCGGCCGTGGAACCCGGACAGGTCCACGACGCGCACGTCGTCCGACGCGGCACCGGGCGACCACAGCAGGTGCGGTGTGCGCGGATAGTGCGTGCGCATGACGGATCGGCCCCCCGTGACGTTGACGTGCCCGGTCACTGTAGGAGCGCGGGGGAGAGGGGATCGACCCAATATTGCCGCCGGTGATGCATTACGTGATCATCACGGCATGGAGGCCGGCTCTTGCCCGCCTTTTATTTTATTTGTGGAATGTTCACGACAGAACAACAGGGGGAGGGCGCAGGACGTGGGCACGAGCGACCCGGAGAAGCGGCACGGCGACGGGCGGGCCATCTCCGACGAGGAGTGGGCGCGGTTCGTCCGTGAGGCGGAAGCGGGGGGTGGCGCGCCGAAGGAGCCGTCGGCCCGCGCCCGGATGGTCACCGAGCGGCTGCGCGCGCAGGACCAGGCGGCCGCCCGGCGCGAGCGGCGCCGCTGGGGGCGGAGGCCGAAGCCCGCCGGGCAGCCGGAGGGCCGGCGGCCCGGGCCGGCCTGGCAGGCGATGAACGGGAGGGCGGGGAAGCGCCGAAGCGTCACCTCTCTGGTCGTCGTGCTCGCTCTGGTCGGAGTCGCCGCGGTCGCGGTCCGGCCCGAGCTGGTCACCGACCGTCTGCCGGACGGCGGCGAGAGCGACGTGGCGGCGCCGCTCGCGCAGGAGACGGCGCGCCCGACGGCCGCGCCGTCCGAGGATCCGTTTCCGGACCGGCCGACGCTCAAGGACCCCTTCCGGGGCTCACCCGCCGTCCGCTGGGCGGACGGCGCCGCCGGCATCGTGCTGCCCGAGGCGAAGGCCGTGGGCGGGATGAGCAAGGCGCAGGTCGCGCACGCGCTCCGCAGCACCAAGGAGGTGCTCGTTGCCGCCAATCTCGACCCGGCGACGCTCCGGGGGGAGCGGCCGGAAGAGGCGCTGGAGCTGCTGGACCCACTGCAGGAGGACGGGCGCGGCCGGCTGGAGAAGGCACTGCGCGAGCCGAGTGAGCGCCAGGACCCGCTGGTCATGTTCAGCCGCTTCGACCCGGGCCATGTGCGGCTCGTGGGTGATGTGGTCAAGACCCGCGGCCGGACGACCTTCGGCAAGGGTGACCGCAGTGGTGAGGTGCGGGTGCACGCCGACTACACCTTCGTCTATCCGCTGGTGAAGGCGGAGCCGGGCTCGACGGACGTGGCGCGGAGCGTGGTCCGCCGGCACCTGACGTTCGTCCTGTACGACCCGGCGAAGGTGGTGAGCACCCAGGGCAAGCTGAACGTGCTCACGTGGGATTCGAGCGTCGGGAACTCCGCCTGCGGCAGGGACGGCGGCTTCTACCGGCCGCAGTTCACGGAGGATCTCGTCGGGGAGCCCGCCCCGTCGGGACCGGATGTCGACCCGTACGACCGCAGCAGGGACCTCGCGGACACGCCGCAGGAGTGCGGAACGGTCACCAGGACCTGACCATGCGGTGGCAGGTGGCCCCTCCGGACACGCACGAGCAGGTCGGCGGAAGCCGTCGGACGCCGAAGAGTGGTTCCGGCGGCCCGGAGCGCAGGCCAGGGCGGCCTGTTGAGGAGCCGGGTACGCGAGCCGCAGTTTGACACGCTACCGGGGAGGGGTAGCCTCTTCCGCTCGATTGGCCAGGGCTACGCCCCGTGTGGCAGACTGTCCGGGTTGCTCGGTTGAGTGCCGATGCTGCGCGCCTCCCGCCGGGAGGACCGGAAGCGAGTCCCACAGTACTCGTCGACCCCACGCGGGTCGGACGTACGGGAATCTTCCGGGAAGTGTCAGCGGGGTACCGACCAGGCACTCGGTGGGTGTTCTTCCCCCGATGCGCGGCCCAGGCCCGCACCCCCTTGGTTGGGAAATCCTTCGGGAGATCTTCGTAGAGGGAGTGCGACACGCCCGACCGCGTGGGTCGGAGAAGATCGAAGGACCCGCCGGGTTCCAGAGCGTTTCACTAGACAAAGGACTACTGAGTAGCCATGGCGGGACAGAAGATCCGCATCCGGCTCAAGGCCTACGACCACGAGGTCATCGACTCCTCGGCGAAGAAGATCGTCGAGACGGTGACCCGCACTGGTGCGTCGGTCGCAGGCCCGGTGCCGCTGCCCACTGAGAAGAACGTGTACTGCGTCATCAAGTCGCCGCACAAGTACAAGGACTCGCGCGAGCACTTCGAGATGCGCACGCACAAGCGCCTGATCGACATCCTCGACCCCACGCCCAAGACCGTTGACTCGCTGATGCGCCTGGACCTTCCGGCCGGCGTTGACATCGAGATCAAGCTCTGAGAGGCGCGGAAGAGATGGCTAAGCAGATCAAGGGTGTCCTGGGCGAGAAGCTCGGCATGACCCAGGTCTGGGACGAGAACAACCGTGTCGTCCCGGTGACCGTCGTCAAGGCCGGGCCCTGCGTCGTTACCCAGGTCCGTACGAATGACACCGATGGCTACGAGTCGGTCCAGATCGCCTTCGGCGAGATCGACCCGCGCAAGGTGAACAAGCCCCTCAAGGGCCACTTCGCCAAGGCCGACGTGACCCCCCGCCGCCACCTGGTGGAGCTCCGCACCCCTGACGCCAGCGAGTACACGCTGGGCCAGGAGATCACTGCCGAGGTGTTCGAGTCCGGCGTCAAGGTTGACGTCACGGGCAAGAGCAAGGGCAAGGGCTTCGCCGGTGTCATGAAGCGTCACAACTTCAAGGGCCTCGGCGCCGGTCACGGCACCCAGCGCAAGCACCGCTCTCCCGGTTCCATCGGTGGCTGCGCCACCCCGGGCCGTGTGTTCAAGGGCCTCCGCATGGCGGGCCGCATGGGCAACGAGCGGGTCACCACCCAGAACCTGACCGTTCACGCCGTTGACGCGGAGAAGGGCCTGCTGCTCATCAAGGGCGCGGTTCCTGGTCCGAACGGCGGCCTCGTCCTGGTCCGTACCGCGGCCAAGGGGGCCTGAGGTAACCGATGAGCACCATTGACATCCTTTCGCCGGCAGGCGACAAGGCCGGGACCGTCGAGCTCCCCGCGGAGATCTTCGACGCCAAGGTCAGCATTCCGCTGATCCACCAGGTCGTTGTCGCACAGCTGGCCGCTGCCCGCCAGGGCACGCACAAGACCAAGACCCGCGGCGAAGTCCGTGGTGGCGGCAAGAAGCCGTACCGCCAGAAGGGCACCGGCCGCGCCCGCCAGGGTTCGACCCGTGCGCCGCAGTTCGCCGGCGGTGGCGTCGTCCACGGCCCGCAGCCGCGTGACTACTCGCAGCGGACCCCGAAGAAGATGAAGGCCGCCGCCCTGCGCGGTGCCCTCACCGACCGGGCCCGCAACGCCCGTATCCACGTCGTCACCGGCGTGGTCGAGGGTGACATCTCCACCAAGGCCGCCAAGACGCTGTTCGGCAAGATCTCGGAGCGCAAGAACCTGCTCCTGGTCGTCGAGCGCTCCGACGAGGCCGCGTGGCTGTCCGCCCGCAACCTGCCCCAGGTGCACATCCTGGAGCCGGGCCAGCTGAACACGTACGACGTGATGCGATCCGACGACGTGGTCTTCACCCAGGCCGCCCTCGAGTCCTTCGTGTCTGGCCCCAAGGCCGTTGAGACCGAAGGGAGCGAGGCCTGATGTCCGAGGCCACGATCACGAGCAAGACCTTCTCGGACCCGCGTGACGTTCTCGTCAAGCCGGTTGTCTCGGAGAAGAGCTACGCCCTGCTCGACGAGAACAAGTACACGTTCATCGTCGCGCCCGGCTCCAACAAGACCCAGATCAAGCAGGCCGTCGAGGCGGTCTTCTCGGTCAAGGTCACCGGGGTCAACACGATCAACCGCCAGGGCAAGCGCAAGCGCACCAAGGCTGGTTTCGGCAAGCGCAAGGACACCAAGCGCGCCATCGTGACCCTCGCTGAGGGCGACCGTATCGACATCTTCGGCGGTCCGACCGCCTAAGGGCGGTCTGGATCGTCCGGAATCGGACGAGGACTGAGAAATGGGTATCCGCAAGTACAAGCCGACGACCCCGGGCCGTCGTGGCTCCAGCGTCGCCGACTTTGTCGAGATCACGCGGTCCACGCCGGAGAAGTCGCTGGTCCGCCCCCTGCACAGCAAGGGCGGCCGTAACAACACCGGTCGTGTGACCGTCCGTCACCAGGGCGGTGGCCACAAGCGCGCCTACCGCGTGATCGACTTCCGTCGTCACGACAAGGACGGCGTGCCGGCCAAGGTCGCTCACATCGAGTACGACCCCAACCGCACCGCGCGCATCGCGCTCCTGCACTACGCGGACGGCGAGAAGCGCTACATCATCGCCCCGCGTGGCCTGAACCAGGGCGACCGGATTGAGAACGGCCCCGGTGCCGACATCAAGCCCGGCAACAACCTGGCGCTGCGCAACATCCCGGTCGGTACGACCATCCACGCCATCGAGCTGCGGCCCGGCGGCGGCGCGAAGTTCGCCCGCTCCGCGGGTGCCTCCGTGCAGCTGCTGGCGAAGGAGGGCGCCATGGCGCACCTCCGTATGCCGTCCGGCGAGATCCGCCTGGTCGACGTGCGCTGCCGCGCCACCGTCGGCGAGGTCGGCAACGCCGAGCAGTCGAACATCAACTGGGGCAAGGCCGGCCGTCTGCGCTGGAAGGGCGTTCGCCCGACCGTCCGCGGTGTGGCCATGAACCCGGTCGACCACCCGCACGGTGGTGGTGAGGGCAAGACCTCCGGTGGTCGCCACCCGGTCAGCCCGTGGGGTCAGAAGGAAGGTCGTACGCGTTCTCGCAAGAAGGCGAGTGACAAGTACATCGTCCGCCGCCGCAAGACGAACAAGAAGCGCTAGGAGCGGGTTTAGATGCCGCGCAGTCTCAAGAAGGGGCCCTTCGTCGACGACCACCTGATCAAGAAGGTGGACGCCCAGAACGAAGCAGGCACCAAGAACGTCATCAAGACCTGGTCCCGTCGCTCGATGATCATCCCGGCCATGCTGGGCCACACGATCGCGGTGCACAACGGCAAGACCCACGTCCCGGTGTTCGTCACCGAGTCGATGGTCGGCCACAAGCTCGGCGAGTTCTCGCCGACTCGCACCTTCCGCGGCCACGTCAAGGACGACCGGAAGTCGAAGCGCCGCTAAGGCGGGGTGGAACGACTAATGACTTACACCGAAGGGACAACCATGGAAGCCAGGGCCCAGGCGCGGTACATCCGCGTCACGCCCATGAAGGCCCGCCGCGTGGTGGACCTCATCCGTGGCATGGATGCCACGGAGGCTCAGGCGGTCCTGCGTTTCGCCCCGCAGGCCGCGAGCGTGCCGGTTGGCAAGGTGCTGGACAGCGCCATCGCCAACGCTGCACACAACTACGACCACACCGACGCCTCTTCGCTGGTCATCAGCGAGGCGTACGTGGATGAGGGCCCGACCCTGAAGCGGTTCCGTCCGCGTGCTCAGGGCCGTGCCTACCGGATCCGTAAGCGGACCAGCCACATCACCGTGGTCGTCAGCAGCAAGGAAGGAACCCGGTAATGGGCCAGAAGGTAAACCCGCACGGGTTCCGGCTCGGCATCACCACGGACTTCAAGTCCCGGTGGTACGCCGACAAGCTGTACAAGGACTACGTCAAGGAAGACGTCGCCATCCGTCGGATGATGACGTCCGGCATGGAGCGCGCCGGCATCTCGAAGGTTGAGATCGAGCGCACCCGTGACCGCGTGCGGGTGGACATCCACACCGCGCGTCCCGGCATCGTCATCGGCCGCCGTGGCGCCGAGGCCGACCGCATCCGCGGCGACCTCGAGAAGCTCACGGGCAAGCAGGTCCAGCTGAACATCCTCGAGGTCAAGAACCCCGAGGTCGACGCTCAGCTCGTGGCCCAGGCCGTTGCCGAGCAGCTGTCCTCCCGCGTCTCCTTCCGCCGCGCCATGCGTAAGAGCATGCAGTCGGCCATGAAGGCGGGCGCCAAGGGCATCAAGATCCAGTGTGGTGGCCGTCTCGGCGGCGCCGAGATGTCCCGCTCGGAGTTCTACCGCGAGGGTCGTGTGCCGCTGCACACGCTGCGCGCGAACGTCGAGTACGGCTTCTTCGAGGCCAAGACCACCTTCGGCCGCATCGGTGTGAAGGTCTGGATCTACAAGGGCGACGTCAAGAACATCGCCGAGGTCCGCGCCGAGAACGCCGCTGCCCGTGCCGGCAACCGTCCGGCCCGTGGCGGCGCTGACCGCCCGGCCGGCCGTGGTGGCCGTGGTGGCGAGCGTGGCGGTCGCGGTCGCAAGCCGCAGCAGGCTCCGGCTGCCGAGGCCCCCAAGGCCGACGCTCCCGCCGCCGCTCCGGCTGCTGAGAGCACCGGAACGGAGGCCTGACCGACATGCTGATCCCCCGTAGGGTCAAGCACCGCAAGCAGCACCACCCGAAGCGGCGCGGTATGGCCAAGGGTGGTACGACGGTTGCGTTCGGCGAGTACGGCATTCAGGCCATGACTCCGGCGTACGTGACCAACCGCCAGATCGAGGCGGCTCGTATCGCGATGACCCGCCACATCAAGCGTGGCGGCAAGGTCTGGATCAACATCTACCCGGACCGCCCGCTGACCAAGAAGCCTGCCGAGACCCGCATGGGTTCCGGTAAGGGTTCCCCGGAGTGGTGGGTCGCGAACGTGCACCCGGGCCGGGTCATGTTCGAGCTGTCCTACCCGAACGAGAAGATTGCACGTGAGGCTCTGACTCGCGCGGCTCACAAGCTGCCGATGAAGTGCCGGATCGTCAAGCGCGAGGCAGGTGAAGCGTGATGTCGGCCGGTACCAAGGCGTCCGAGCTGCGCGAACTGGGCAACGAGGAGCTTGTTGCCAAGCTCCGCGAGGCCAAGGAAGAGCTGTTCAACCTCCGCTTCCAGGCGGCGACGGGTCAGCTCGAGAACCACGGTCGGCTGAAGGCCGTCCGGAAGGACATCGCGCGGATCTACACCCTGATGCGTGAGCGCGAGCTGGGCATCGAGACGGTGGAGAGCGCCTGATGAGCGAGAGCAACGTGACCGAGAACAAGGAAGCACGCGGATTCCGCAAGACCCGTGAGGGTCTGGTCGTCAGCGACAAGATGGACAAGACCGTCGTCGTCGCCGTCGAGGACCGTGTGAAGCACGCGCTGTACGGCAAGGTCATCCGCCGTACGAACAAGCTCAAGGCGCACGACGAGCAGAACGCTGCCGGCGTCGGCGACCGCGTCCTCATCATGGAGACGCGTCCGCTGTCGGCGACGAAGCGCTGGCGCATCGTCGAGATCCTCGAGAAGGCCAAGTAATTACTTGAAGGGGTAACCCTTCGAGTCAGTTCCGCCAGGCTCGGTCGGGGCTGTCCAGTACAGCCCCGGCCGGGAACCGGCAGACAAACAGGAGATAGACGTGATCCAGCAGGAGTCGCGACTTCGCGTCGCCGACAACACTGGTGCCAAGGAGATCCTTTGCATCCGTGTTCTCGGTGGCTCGGGTCGCCGCTACGCGGGCATCGGTGACGTCATCGTCGCCACCGTCAAGGACGCGATCCCCGGTGGCAACGTGAAGAAGGGTGACGTCGTCAAGGCGGTCATCGTTCGCACCGTCAAGGAGCGCCGCCGCCAGGACGGCTCGTACATCCGCTTCGACGAGAACGCCGCTGTCATTCTCAAGAACGACGGCGACCCTCGTGGCACCCGTATCTTCGGCCCGGTCGGCCGTGAGCTGCGCGAGAAGAAGTTCATGAAGATCATCTCGCTCGCGCCGGAGGTGCTGTAAGCATGAAGATCAAGAAGGGCGACCTGGTTCAGGTCATCACCGGCAAGGACAAGGGCAAGCAGGGCAAGGTCATCGCGGCCTTCCCCCGCGAGGACCGTGTCCTGGTCGAGGGTGTCAACCGGGTCAAGAAGCACACCAAGGCCGGTCAGACCGCTCGCGGTTCGCAGACCGGTGGCATCGTCACGACCGAGGCCCCGATCCACGTGAGCAACGTTCAGCTCGTCGTGGAGAAGGACGGCAACAAGGTCGTCACGCGCGTCGGTTACCGCTTCGACGACGAAGGCAACAAGATCCGCGTTGCCAAGCGGACGGGTGAGGACATCTGATGGCTACCACCACGACTCCGCGTCTGAAGACGAAGTACCGCGAGGAGATCACGGGCAAGCTGCGTGAGGAGTTCTCGTACGAGAACGTCATGCAGATCCCCGGCCTCGTCAAGATCGTGGTCAACATGGGTGTGGGCGACGCCGCCCGCGACTCCAAGCTGATCGAGGGCGCCATCAAGGACCTCACCACGATCACCGGCCAGAAGCCGGCCGTCACCAAGGCCCGTAAGTCCATCGCGCAGTTCAAGCTGCGTGAGGGCCAGCCGATCGGTGCCCACGTCACGCTCCGTGGCGACCGCATGTGGGAGTTCCTGGACCGCACCCTGTCGCTCGCGCTTCCGCGCATCCGCGACTTCCGTGGCCTGTCCCCCAAGCAGTTCGACGGCCGTGGCAACTACACCTTCGGTCTCACGGAGCAGGTCATGTTCCACGAGATCGACCAGGACAAGATCGACCGCGTCCGGGGTATGGACATCACCGTGGTGACCACGGCGACCAACGACGCTGAGGGCCGTGCGCTTCTCCGTCACCTCGGCTTCCCGTTCAAGGAGGCGTAAGCGAGATGGCGAAGAAGGCTCTGATTGCCAAGGCTGCTCGTAAGCCCAAGTTCGGTGTGCGTGCGTACACCCGCTGCCAGCGCTGCGGCCGTCCGCACTCCGTCTACCGCAAGTTCGGCCTGTGCCGCGTGTGCCTTCGTGAGATGGCTCACCGTGGCGAGCTGCCGGGCGTGACCAAGAGCTCCTGGTAATTCCCTACTTGGGAATGACCGGAGTCTCTCGGTAAGCACTGGGTCGGCGGAGCGCCCCTTCCCCATGCCGTAGGCTTGTGGGGTTGGGCGTCCGCCGCCCTACCGACTTACTACGCCGTAGGTCCCCGCGCCGCACCCGTCCCGCCCCTGTGTGGGGAGAGGGATGGCGCATACAGGAAACCCCGGCGAGAGAGGCCGAAGGCCAATTCATGACCATGACTGATCCCATCGCAGACATGCTTACGCGTCTGCGAAACGCGAACTCGGCGTACCACGACACCGTGGCGATGCCGCACAGCAAGATCAAGTCTCACATCGCGGAGATCCTCCAGCAGGAGGGCTTCATCACGGGCTGGAAGGTCGAGGACGCCGAGGTCGGCAAGAACCTCGTTCTCGAGCTGAAGTTCGGCCCGAACCGTGAGCGCTCCATCGCGGGCATCAAGCGGATCTCCAAGCCCGGTCTGCGGGTTTACGCGAAGTCCACCAACCTGCCCAAGGTCCTCGGCGGCCTCGGCGTGGCGATCATCTCCACGTCGCACGGTCTCCTGACCGGTCAGCAGGCAGGCAAGAAGGGCGTAGGTGGGGAAGTCCTCGCCTACGTCTGGTAGTCGGGAACGGAGGAATAGCTCATGTCGCGTATTGGCAAGCTGCCCATCCAGGTTCCCGCCGGTGTGGACGTCACCATCGATGGCCGCACGGTCACTGTGAAGGGTTCCAAGGGCTCCCTCACGCACACCGTTGCCGCGCCGATCGAGATTGTTAAGGGCGAGGAGGGCGTTCTGAACGTCACCCGTCCCAACGACGAGCGTCAGAACAAGGCCCTGCACGGCCTGTCCCGCACGCTGGTGGCGAACATGATCACCGGTGTGACCCAGGGATACACCAAGGCGCTCGAGATCAGCGGTGTCGGTTACCGCGTCGCCGCGAAGGGCTCCAACCTGGAGTTCCAGCTCGGTTACAGCCACCCGATCCTGGTGGAGGCCCCCGAAGGGATCTCCTTCAAGGTCGAGTCGCCGACCAAGTTCTCGGTCGAGGGCATCGACAAGCAGAAGGTCGGCGAGGTCGCCGCGAACATCCGCAAGCTGCGCAAGCCCGACCCGTACAAGGCCAAGGGCGTGAAGTACGCGGGCGAGGTCATCCGCCGCAAGGTCGGAAAGGCTGGTAAGTAAGCCATGGCATACGGCGTGAAGATTGCCAAGGGCAAGGCCTACAAGGGCGCTTCCCTGAAGCGTCGCCACATCCGCATCCGCAAGAAGGTCTCGGGTACCCCGGTGCGTCCGCGCCTGGTCGTCACCCGGTCCAACCGCGGCATCACGGCTCAGGTCATCGACGACCTCGCGGGGCACACCCTCGCGTCGGCGTCCACCCTGGACTCGTCCATCCGCGGCGGCGAAGGCGACAAGTCGGCGAAGGCGAAGCAGGTCGGCCAGCTCGTGGCCGAGCGTGCCAAGGCCGCCGGAGTCGAGGCTGTCGTGTTCGACCGTGGCGGCAACCAGTACGCCGGGCGCATCGCCGCCCTGGCGGACGCCGCCCGCGAAGCCGGCCTGAAGTTCTGAGCCGGTTCCGTAGCTCAGCGGAAAACGAAGAGAGGTAATTCCAATGGCTGGACCCCAGCGCCGCGGAAGCGGTGCCGGTGGCGGCGAGCGGCGGGACCGGAAGGGCCGTGACGGCGGCGCAGCTGCCGCCGAGAAGACCGCTTACGTTGAGCGCGTTGTCGCGATCAACCGTGTCGCCAAGGTTGTGAAGGGTGGTCGTCGCTTCAGCTTCACCGCGCTGGTCGTGGTGGGCGACGGTGACGGCACCGTGGGTGTCGGTTACGGCAAGGCCAAGGAGGTGCCGGCCGCCATCGCCAAGGGTGTTGAGGAGGCCAAGAAGCACTTCTTCAAGGTCCCCCGTATCCAGGGCACCATCCCGCACCCGATCCAGGGTGAGAAGGCTGCGGGCGTCGTCCTGCTCAAGCCGGCTTCCCCCGGTACCGGCGTTATCGCCGGTGGCCCGGTGCGTGCCGTGCTCGAGTGCGCCGGCGTTCACGACATCCTGTCGAAGTCCCTGGGCTCCGACAACGCGATCAACATCGTGCACGCGACCGTGGCGGCCCTGAAGGGCCTGCAGCGTCCCGAGGAGATCGCGGCTCGCCGTGGTCTGCCGCTCGAGGACGTCGCCCCCGCGGCTCTGCTGCGTGCACGTGCGGGAGCGGGTGCGTAATGGCTCGCCTCAAGATCACGCAGACGAAGTCGTACATCGGCAGCAAGCAGAACCACCGCGACACCCTGCGTTCGCTCGGGCTCAAGCGCCTGAACGACGTGGTCGTCAAGGAGGACCGTCCCGAGTTCCGCGGCATGGTGCACACCGTCCGCCACCTCGTGACGGTCGAGGAGGTCGACTGACATGGCGGAGCAGAACCCGCTGAAGGTCCACAACCTCCGTCCCGCCCCCGGTGCCAAGACCGCCAAGACCCGTGTCGGTCGTGGTGAGGCGTCGAAGGGTAAGACGGCCGGTCGTGGTACCAAGGGCACCAAGGCCCGTTACCAGGTTCCGGAGCGCTTCGAGGGTGGGCAGATGCCCCTCCACATGCGTCTCCCGAAGCTCAAGGGCTTCAAGAACCCGTTCCGCACCGAGTACCAGGTCGTGAACCTGGACAAGCTGGCCGCCCTGTACCCGCAGGGTGGCGAGGTCACCGTTGCCGACCTGGTCGACAAGGGCGCCGTGCGCAAGAACAGCCTCGTCAAGGTCCTGGGCCAGGGCGAGATCTCCGTGGCACTGCAGGTGACGGTCGACGCCGTCTCCGGCTCCGCCAAGGAGAAGATTGCCGCCGCCGGCGGCACCGTCACCGAGCTCGTCTGAGACGACTCGATGGCCTGAACATCCAGCCGGGGATGCCTCTCAAATGGGGCATCCCCGGTTGGTCGTTCCAAGGGGGGCAGGGTCGCCGGTAAGGTGGCGTGCACTGTTGCTGTTATTCACCCGGGGGCCCGCCCCCGGGACCCCGGCCGCGCGGCGTGTCCGCAGGGGTGCACCGTGCGGTCGATTGCCTGATTCGTATTCGTCGATCCTCAAGACCGTCACCTCTGACGCAGAAGCGCGGGGGTCGCAGGAGGCACCGTGCTCACCGCGTTCGCCCGGGCGTTCAAGACGCCCGACCTGCGCAAGAAGCTGCTGTTCACGCTCGCCATCGTCGTTCTGTACCGCCTCGGGTCCCACATCCCGGTTCCGGGCGTGAGTTATCAGAACGTACAGATCTGTGTGGAAGCGGCCCAGAAGGGCAACAACAGCCTGTTCGGGCTGGTGAACATGTTCAGTGGCGGTGCGCTGCTGCAGATCACCATCTTCGCGCTCGGCATCATGCCGTACATCACGGCGAGCATCATCCTGCAGCTGCTGACGGTGGTCATTCCACGGCTGGAGGCCCTCAAGAAGGAGGGTTCGTCCGGCACCGCGAAGATCACCCAGTACACGCGCTACCTCACGGTGGCTCTCGCCGTGCTGCAGGGCACCGGCCTGGTGGCCACCGCCCGCAGCGGTGCGCTCTTCAGCGGTTGCCGGGTCGCTCAGGAGATCGTCCCGAACCGCTCGATCTTCACGACCGTGGTCATGGTCATCACCATGACCGCGGGCACCGCCGCCGTCATGTGGCTCGGTGAGCTGATCACCGACCGCGGTATCGGCAACGGCATGTCGATCCTGATGTTCATCTCGATCGCCGCCGGCTTCCCCGGTGCCCTGTGGGCCATCAAGGAGAGCGGCAAGCTCGCCAAGGGCTGGATCGAGTTCAGCACGGTCATCCTGATCGGCTTCGTGATGGTGGCCCTCGTCGTCTTCGTCGAGCAGGCCCAGCGCCGCATCCCCGTGCAGTACGCGAAGCGCATGATCGGCCGCAGGTCCTACGGCGGTACGTCCACTTACATCCCGCTCAAGGTGAACCAGGCGGGTGTGATTCCCGTCATCTTCGCCTCGTCGCTGCTCTACATCCCGGCGCTCGTCGCACAGTTCTCCAGCTCGAACGCAGGCTGGAAGACCTGGATCGAAGCCCACTTCGTCAAGGGTGACCACCCCTACTACATCGCTACGTACTTCCTTCTGATCGTGTTCTTCGCCTTCTTCTATGTGGCGATCTCGTTCAACCCCGAGGAAGTCGCGGACAACATGAAGAAGTATGGTGGCTTCATCCCGGGTATCCGGGCTGGTCGACCTACTGCCGAGTACCTGAGCTACGTGCTCAACAGGATCACTTGGCCGGGCTCGCTGTACCTGGGTCTGATTGCTCTTGTCCCGACGATGGCGTTGGCAGGCTTCGGAGGCGCGAACCAGAACTTCCCGTTCGGCGGGACGAGCATCCTCATCATCGTGGGTGTGGGTCTGGAGACCGTGAAGCAGATCGAGAGCCAGCTCCAGCAGCGCAATTACGAAGGGTTCCTCCGCTGATGCGAATCGTCCTCGTCGGACCGCCCGGTGCCGGGAAGGGAACGCAGGCCGCGTACCTTGCCAAGAACCTGTCGATCCCGCACATCTCCACGGGCGACCTGTTCCGCGCCAACATCTCGCAGGGCACGGAGCTGGGCAAGCAGGCAAAGGCGTTCATGGACGCCGGCAACCTTGTCCCCGACGAGGTGACGATCGGGATGGCCAAGGACCGGATGGCACAGCCCGACGCCGATCACGGGTTTCTGCTCGACGGCTTCCCGCGCAACGTGAGCCAGGCCGAGGCACTCGACGTGATGCTGAAGGGCGAGGGCCTCAAGCTGGACGCCGTCCTCGACCTGGAGGTCCCCGAGGACGAGGTCGTCAAGCGGATCGCCGGACGGCGGGTGTGCCGCAACAACAGCGCGCACGTCTTCCACGTGTCGTACACGCCGCCGACGACCGAGGGCGTCTGCGACGAGTGCGGCGGCGAGCTGTACCAGCGCGACGACGACTCCGAGGAGACCGTGCGCAAGCGGCTCGAGGTCTACCACACGCAGACCGAGCCGATCATCGACTACTACAAGGCCCAGGGCCTGGTGGTCACCATCTCCGCGCTGGGCAAGGTCACCGATGTGACCGCCCGGGCCATGGAGGCGCTGCAGGTGGACAAGGCCGCCCAGGCCTGAGCCGCCGGCAGCAGCACAGACGCAGAGAGTACGGCCGCGGTGTCCGAAGGACGCCGCGGCCGTATTGTTGATAGGCCCCTCCCACGACCCAGAAAGGCGTCCACCGCAATGGTGCAGATCAAGACCCCCGAGCAGATCGCGAAGATGCGCGAGGCGGGACTTGTCGTCGCCGCCATCCACGCGGCCACCCGTGAGGCCGCGGTGCCGGGCGCCACCACCCGCGACCTGGACGAGGTCGCGCGGAAGGTGATCTCCGACCACGGTGCGAAGTCCAACTTCCTGGGGTACGGCGGGTTCCCCGCGACGATCTGCACCTCCGTCAACGAGGTGGTCGTCCACGGCATCCCGGACGACAAGACCGTTCTCAAGGACGGCGACATCATCTCCATCGACGCCGGCGCGATCATCGACGGCTGGCACGGGGACGCGGCGTACACGGCGTTCGTGGGCAGCGGCCATGCCCCGGAGCTCATCGAACTCTCCCGGGTCACCGAGGAGTCGATGTGGGCCGGTATCGCCGCGATGAAGAACGGCAGCCGGCTCGTCGACATCTCCCGCGCCATCGAGACCTACATCCGCCGCCAGCCGAAGCCGGGCGGTGGCCGGTACGGGATCATCGAGGAGTACGGCGGCCACGGCATCGGCACCGAGATGCACATGGACCCGCACCTGCTGAACTACGTCTCCAAGAAGCGCGGCCGCGGCCCGAAGCTGGTCCCCGGCTTCTGCCTGGCGATCGAGCCGATGGTCTCCCTCGGCACGCCGCACACCGAGGTCCTGAAGGACGACTGGACCGTCATCACGACGGACGGGACCTGGTCCTCGCACTGGGAGCACTCGGTGGCACTGACGGAGGAGGGCCCGCTGGTGCTGACCTCGCCGGACTGCGGCCGGGCGAAGCTGGCCGAGCTGGGCGTGACCGCCGCCCCGGATCCCCTGGCGTAATGATCTCCACGCATGGGCAGACTTGCCGGATTCGTCATTTCGATGGCCCTGACGTAGACTGATGCGTCGGCTCTCGTGCACCCGTGTGTCCGCACTCGGGGAGAGTCGATCAAGGTAGCCGATTCGAAAGGCGAAGCGTGGCCAAGAAGCAAGGTGCCATCGAAATCGAGGGCACCGTGATCGAGTCCCTCCCGAACGCCATGTTCAAGGTGGAACTCCAGAACGGTCACAAGGTCCTCGCGCACATCTCCGGCAAGATGCGGATGCACTACATCCGAATCCTTCCGGACGACCGGGTCGTGGTGGAGCTGTCTCCGTACGACCTGACGCGTGGCCGGATCGTCTACCGGTACAAGTAGATCTTGTCGCGCCCCGGGAGCGGGGTGGCGGCACTGACCCGGAGAACCTCACATCCCATGAAGGTCAAGCCGAGCGTCAAGAAGATCTGCGACAAGTGCAAGGTGATCCGCCGTCACGGCCGGGTCATGGTCATCTGCGACAACCTGCGCCACAAGCAGCGCCAGGGCTGACGCACGCCGACCTGCACCTCGCAGTTCTTCGCGCGACGTAAGTAATTCGTACATACGCAGTGCCCGTCCAAGCCACGGCTGACGACACCTCCGGCGGGGGCCGGGGACCCGGGCGTACCACCTCTCTCCCAGGCGGGGAGCGGTCGGCGGTCGGGAGCGGTACTGCGGAAGACCCCCGAACACACAGGAGCCATTGAATGGCACGCGTTTCCGGTGTTGACATCCCGCGCGACAAGCGTGTGGAGGTCGCACTCACCTACGTCTTCGGTATCGGCCGCACCCAGTCGAAGGCGACTCTCGCCGCGACCGGTGTGAACCCGAACACCCGCGTTCGTGACCTGGCCGAAGAGGACCTGGTCAAGATCCGCGAGTACGTGGACGCCAACCTCAAGACCGAGGGTGACCTCCGTCGCGAGATTCAGGCCGACATCCGCCGCAAGGTCGAGATCGGCTGCTACCAGGGTCTGCGTCACCGCCGCGGTCTTCCGGTCCACGGTCAGCGCACCAGCACGAACGCTCGTACCCGCAAGGGCCCGCGTCGCGCCATCGCCGGCAAGAAGAAGCCGGGCAAGAAGTAGTCCGCAGCAGGACGCTGCGGGATTCGGGGGGCGACCCCCGAGCACCCGCACAGCCAGCGGTCTTCGCTGTAGGACCGACCACCTCCGTAGGAGTTAAGACATGCCCCCCAAGGGACGTCAGGGCGCTGCCAAGAAGGTGCGCCGCAAGGAAAAGAAGAACGTCGCTCACGGCCACGCGCACATCAAGAGCACGTTCAACAACACGATCGTTTCGATCACGGACCCGAGCGGCAACGTGATCTCCTGGGCCTCCGCCGGCCACGTCGGCTTCAAGGGCTCGCGCAAGTCCACCCCCTTCGCCGCGCAGATGGCCGCCGAGTCGGCCGCCCGCCGCGCGCAGGAGCACGGCATGCGCAAGGTCGACGTCTTCGTCAAGGGTCCCGGCTCCGGCCGTGAGACCGCGATCCGCTCCCTCCAGGCCACGGGCCTCGAGGTCGGCTCGATCCAGGACGTCACCCCCACGCCGCACAACGGCTGCCGTCCCCCCAAGCGGAGGCGCGTCTGACCTCAGATGCGTGAGCATCTGTGGCTGATGTGGGATTCGGGCGGTACGCCCCTTCGGGGTCGTATCGCCCGTACCCTTGCAGTAGTGCAGTAGTTTTGAATACCGGGCCATCGCCCGGTGGGTCGGGCGTCAAATAGTGGGCGCCCCCGACTGAAGGAATCACACCATGCTTATCGCTCAGCGCCCCTCGCTGACCGAAGAGGTTGTTGACGAGTACCGCTCGCGGTTCGTCATCGAGCCCCTGGAGCCGGGCTTCGGCTACACGCTCGGCAACTCTCTGCGCCGTACGCTCCTCTCCTCGATCCCGGGTGCGGCGGTCACGTCCATCCGCATCGACGGTGTCCTGCACGAGTTCACCACCGTGCCGGGCGTCAAGGAGGACGTCACCGACCTCATCCTGAACATCAAGCAGCTGGTCGTCTCCTCCGAGCACGACGAGCCGGTCGTGATGTACCTGCGCAAGCAGGGCCCGGGTCTGGTCACCGCCGCCGACATCGCGCCGCCGGCCGGTGTCGAGGTGCACAACCCCGACCTGGTCCTCGCGACGCTCAACGGCAAGGGCAAGCTGGAGATGGAGCTGACCGTCGAGCGCGGTCGCGGTTACGTCTCCGCCGTGCAGAACAAGCAGGTGGGCCAGGAGATCGGCCGTATCCCGGTCGACTCCATCTACTCCCCGGTGCTCAAGGTCACGTACAAGGTCGAGGCGACCCGTGTCGAGCAGCGCACCGACTTCGACAAGCTGATCGTCGACGTCGAGACCAAGCAGGCCATGCGCCCGCGTGACGCCATGGCGTCCGCCGGTAAGACCCTGGTCGAGCTGTTCGGTCTGGCCCGCGAGCTCAACATCGACGCCGAGGGCATCGACATGGGCCCGTCCCCGACGGACGCCGCCCTGGCCGCCGATCTGGCGCTGCCGATCGAGGAGCTCGAGCTCACCGTTCGGTCGTACAACTGCCTCAAGCGCGAGGGCATCCACTCCGTGGGTGAGCTCGTGGCCCGCTCCGAGGCCGACCTGCTCGACATCCGCAACTTCGGTGCGAAGTCGATCGACGAGGTCAAGGCGAAGCTGGCCGGCATGGGCCTGGCCCTCAAGGACAGCCCGCCCGGATTCGACCCGACCGCTGCCGCCGACGCCTTCGGCGCCGACGACGACGCGGACGCGGGCTTCGTGGAGACCGAGCAGTACTGAGCCGTACGCCACGGCTGAGGCACTGACCTCACTGCCGGACGGGTTTGATCTTCAAGCCCGTCCGGCGGCGTGAACGCTTCCGGCGGGCGGCCGTCCGTCGGTAACTGACACCGGTACCTGATACGGCCGGTGCAGATCACAAGGAGAAACACCATGCCGCGTCCCACCAAGGGAGCCCGTTTCGGCGGCAGCGCCGCGCACGAGCGTCTGCTTCTCGCGAACCTCGCGAAGTCGCTGTTCGAGCACGGCCGCATCACCACGACCGAGGCCAAGGCCCGCCGCCTGCGTCCGGTCGCCGAGCGCCTGATCACCAAGGCGAAGAAGGGCGACATCCACAACCGTCGCCTGGTGCTGCAGACGATCACGGACAAGGGCATCGTCCACACGCTCTTCACCGAGATCGCGCCGCGTTACGCCGAGCGCCCGGGCGGCTACACCCGCATCACCAAGATCGGCAACCGTCGTGGCGACAACGCCCCGATGGCTGTGATCGAGCTGGTCGAGGGTGAGATCGCGAAGAAGGCGACCGTCGCCGAGGCCGAGGCCGCCACCAAGCGTGCGGTCAAGGAAGACGCCCTCAAGAAGGACGAGGCCGTCGAGGCGAAGGCCGACGAGGCTGCCGAGGCTCCGGCCGAGGAGTCCAAGGACGCCTGAACCGCGTTCTGAAGGCTGACGGGCGGGCCCGTATCCCCTCGGGGGTACGGGCCCGTTCCGCTTGTGTGCGAGGTTGAGAGGATGGATCGCGTGAGCGACGAGGCGGAGCCCGGCTTCGTACGGGTGCGGCTGGATCTTTCGTACGACGGCAAGGAATTCTCCGGCTGGGCCAAGCAGGCCCGCGGGCAGCGGACCGTGCAGGGCGAGATCGAGGACGCGCTGCGTACGGTGACCCGTTCGTCCCGGACGTACGAGCTGACGGTCGCCGGGCGTACGGACGCCGGTGTGCATGCCCGCGGCCAGGTCGCACACGTCGATCTGCCCGAGGACGTATGGGCCGAGCACCAGGAGAAGCTGCTGCGCCGGCTCGCAGGACGGCTCCCGCACGATGTGCGGGTCTGGAAGGTCGAGGAGGCCCCGGCCGGGTTCAACGCGCGCTTCTCGGCGGTCTGGCGGCGGTACGCGTACCGGGTGACCGACAATCCGGGCGGGGTGGATCCGCTGCTGCGCGGTCATGTCCTGTGGCACGACTGGGCGTTGGACGTCGAGGCCATGAACGCCGCCGCAGCGCAGCTGGTGGGGGAGCACGACTTCGCGGCGTACTGCCGCAAGCGCGAAGGCGCGACGACCATCCGCACGCTGCAGCAGCTGTCCTGGGAGCGTGACGCGTCCGGGGTTCTCACGGCGACCGTGCGGGCGGACGCCTTCTGCCACAACATGGTGCGTTCGCTGGTCGGCGCGCTGCTTTTCGTGGGCGACGGGCACCGGCCGGTGGACTGGCCGGCGAAGGTGCTGGCCGCGGGGGTACGGGACTCGGCCGTCCATGTGGTGCGTCCGCACGGGCTCACGCTGGAGGAAGTCGGCTACCCCGCCGACGAGTTGCTGGCCGCCCGCAGCCGGGAGGCCCGCAACAAACGGTCGCTGCCCGGCTCAGCCGGCGGGTGCGGAGGCTGCGGCTGAGGCCTGTGCCTCGCCGCGGCGCCTGATCTGACGGAACGTGAACTCCGCCAGGTCGTCGCCCGTCTGGAAGGCCTTGGAGTCCCCCTTGGTGACGGACTTGGCCTTCGTGTAGCCGGTGATGGTGAAGTAGGCGTACCGGCCGTAGGAGTTGGACACCCGGCGGCACACCGTACCGGTCTTGCAGAAGGCGGGGACGCCCTTGCCGGCCAGCGGAGCGATGCTCCCGGACGCCTGCTGCACCGCCTTTTTGGCCTTCGCCTCGTTCTCGAAGGTGGCGACGCCGACGGTGACGGCAATGCCACTCGCGCTGTAGGTGGCTCGGAAGACCTGGTCGCAGCCGTTGTTCTCGAGGACCGAACCGAGCGCATCCTTGGTGGCGGACGCGCAGTCGCCGGTGCGGGACGTGGAGCCCTTGGCGTAGACGCGGTCGCCCATCGTCAGCTTCTTGCCGGGGAAGAGGCTGTCGACGCTCAGCGGCGCCGTGTCCTTCTTCCGGTCGGAGATGAACTCCTTGGGGTTCGGCGGGGGCAGGGGGTCCACGGAGGCGAACGACGGCTCGGCCTGCGTGGTGTCCTGCGGCAGCTCGGGCGGGCCGGGCAGCGTGCTGGTGACGCTGCCCGTGGCGCTGTTGCCGCTGTCCTTGTTGGACGAGACGATCGCGGTCGCGACCGCGCCGGCTATGACTGCGGTCGCGAGAGCGCCGCCGCCGACCATCATCAGGCGTTTACGGCGGGTACGGGCGGCGGAGGCGTCGGCGAGCGCGGCCCAGTCGGGCGTGTTCGCGTCGTCGTCGGCGCGCCGCGTCCCGAACGGATCGAACGTGTCCGCGCCCGAGTTGTACGCGTTACGGCTCCCGTAGGGGCGCTGACCTCCGTACGGGTCCTGCGTTCCGTACGGATCCTGATTCTGTCCACCGGGGCCCCACTGAGGTCCCCCTTGCCCAAAGCTCATGCCGCGCATCCTAAACCTGTTGGGCGAAGGCGTCCCCGGCGGTGAGACTGGGCCGCATGGGACATGTAGAAGCGGCGCATCTGGAGTACTGCCTACCGGACGGGCGGGTGCTCCTCGGTGATGTGTCGTTCCGGGTGGGCGAGGGAGCGGTCGCGGCCCTGGTGGGAGCCAATGGCGCGGGGAAGACCACGCTGCTGCGGCTGATCGCCGGAGAGCTGCAGCCGCACGGCGGATCGGTGGGTGTCAGCGGCGGGCTGGGTGTGATGCGGCAGTTCGTCGGATCGGTGCGCGACGAGCGCACCGTCCGGGATCTGCTGGTGTCGGTCGCGCAGCCGCGGATCCGTGAGGCGGCGGCCGCGGTCGACGCCGCGGAGCACGCGATCATGACCGTCGACGACGAGTCCGCGCAGATGGCGTACGCGCAGGCGCTGAGCGACTGGGCCGAGGCGCGGGGGTACGAGGCCGAGACCGTCTGGGACATGTGCACGATGGCCGCGCTGGGGATGCCGTACGACAAGGCACAGTGGCGGCAGGTGCGGACCCTCTCGGGCGGTGAGCAGAAGAGGCTCGTGCTGGAGGCGCTGCTGCGGGGGCCCGACCAGGTCCTGTTGCTGGACGAGCCGGACAACTACCTGGACGTGCCCGGCAAGCGGTGGCTCGAGGAACAGCTGAAGGAGACCCGCAAGACGGTCCTGTTCGTCTCCCACGACCGCGAGCTGCTGGCACAGGCGGCGGAGCGGATCGTCGCCGTGGAGCCGGGGCCGGCCGGGTCGGACGTCTGGGTCCACGGCGCGGGCTTCGCGACCTTCCACGAAGCGAGACGGGAACGGTTCGCGCGCTTCGAGGAGCTCAAGCGGCGCTGGGACGAGGAGCACGCCCGGCTCAAGGCGCTGGTGCACCGGCTCCGGCAGCAGGCGGCGATCAGCCCCGACATGGCGTCGCGGTACCGGGCGATGCAGACGCGTTTCAAGAAGTTCGAGGAGGCGGGCCCGCCGCCGGAGCCGCCGCGCGAGCAGGACATCAGGATGCGGCTGAAAGGCGGCCGGACCGGTGTGCGGGCGCTGACCTGCACGGGTCTTGAGCTCTCGGGCCTGATGAAGCCGTTCTCCCTGGAGGTCTTCTACGGGGAACGGGTGGCGGTGCTCGGCTCGAACGGCTCCGGCAAGTCGCACTTCCTGCGGCTGCTGGCGGGCGAGCAGGTGGCCCACGCGGGCGAGTGGAAGCTGGGCGCGCGCGTGGTACCGGGCCACTTCGCCCAGACCCATGCGCACCCCGAGCTGCTCGGGCGGACGCTCGTCGACATCCTGTGGACGGAGCACGCGAAGGACCGGGGCGGGGCGATGTCGGCCCTGCGGCGGTACGAACTGGAGCGCCAGGGCGACCAGCCCTTCGAGAAGCTGTCGGGCGGCCAGCAGGCGCGCTTCCAGATCCTGCTGCTGGAGCTGTCGGGCACGACGGCGCTGCTGCTGGACGAGCCGACGGACAACCTGGACCTGGAGTCGGCGGAGGCGCTCCAGGCGGGCCTGGAGGCGTACGAGGGCACGGTGCTGGCCGTCACCCACGACCGCTGGTTCGCCCGCTCCTTCGACCGGTACCTGGTGTTCGGCTCGGACGGGATGGTCCGGGAGACGGCGGAGCCGGTGTGGGACGAGCGAAGGGTGCAGCGGTCGCGGTGACCTCGGGCGGTCGGCGGGGTGGGGCAGGGCAGCCCGGCCCCTGCGGCGATCGAGGACCGGCGCGACCCGGTAAGGGGGCACGGCACCGTCCGGGAACCTCAGCCCTCCCGGCGTTCGCACAGCGAGGCCCGAGGCGGCGCCCCAGCGGGTGCGTCCCGGGTCCGGGGCCGTGACGGGTGGACCGGTCAGAGAGCCGCTCTGCGCTGCCGGCAGGCAGGGCCCGGGAGGCTCGGCCCCTCCGGCTCCGAGGAGCGGGTCCTGCGCGGTGCACCGGGGTGCAGCCCGGGCCCCGCGTGGGTAGGGGTGAGCCGTCGAGCAGCGATGTGATCCCCGGGGGGCGGACATGCAGGGCGACGGTGTGGCGGACGCGGTCCGCCCGGGCCGCAGATTCGGGGCGTTCACGGTGCTGGACGAGCTCGCCGGCGGCGGCATGGGGCGCATCTATCTCGCCCGCTCCCCGGGCGGCCGTGTCGTCGCGGTGAAGACGCTGATCACCGACAGCCGGGACGACCGCCGCCGCTTCGCCCGTGAGGTCGTGCTCGCCCAGCGCGTCCAGGGCGTGTTCACCGCGAGCGTGGTGGCGGCCGACGCGGAGGCCGCGGTGCCGTGGATGGCCACCGAGTACGTCCCCGCCCCGTCCCTGCGCGAACTGGTGGAGGGATGCGGGACGCTGGGCGCGAGCGCGCTGTACTGGGTGGCGGCCGGGATGGCGGAGGCACTGGTCTCCATCCATGCCGCCGGCCTCGTGCACCGGGACGTGAAGCCGTCGAACGTCCTGCTGCCCGTCGAGGGCCCGCGGGTGATCGACTTCGGGATCTCGCAGGCCCATGACGTGACCCGGACCCAGACCGCGCTCGGCACGGTCGCCTACGCCTCGCCCGAGCAGGCCCGTGGTGAGGAGACCACCGCCGCGTCGGACGTCTACTCGCTCGGGGCGACGCTCTTCTGTCTCGCCGTCGGCCGGGCCCCCTACCGCGACGGCGGCGCGGGACCGGCCATGGAACAGCTCGTCCGCACGGCGACGGGCGACCTGGACGTCTCCGGGCTGCCGGCCGAGCTGGAGGGGCTGGTCCTGCCGTGCCTGGCTCTGGACCCGGCGGACCGGCCCGCCCCGGCGGAGATCCTCGCGTACTGCGCGGTCCGGCTCGGCGAGCGCCCGGACGCCCGCGGCGGAGAGGACTGGCTGAGCGGGGCGTGGGTCGAGGCGATCGAGCGGCACCGGGATCAGCGCGTCCGGGCGGTGGAGGACGCCCGCCGGCGTATCGACCCGGACGCGGCCACCGCCGGGGTTCCGCTGCCCCGCCCGACCGGTCGCCTGGACGCGCCGACCGCGGCACCGGCGCCACGGGTGCGGCGGACCCGGCTCACGTGGACTGCCGGAGCAGGAGCCGTGGTGCTCGTAGGGCTCGCGGTGCTCCTGGCCGTACGCCCCTGGGAGGGCGGCGGAAAGGCGGCCGCGGGCCTGCCGGACGAGCCCGTACGCATCCTGGAGGTGGAGAGCGAGTCTCCCGGGGTGTGCCCCACGGACTCCCCGGACCTGCCTTTGACGCAGTCGCCCGCGCCCGCCGGCCGGTCCTTCACCTCGGACCAGCGCCAGAACTGCGTCATCGCCTCGACGGCCCCCGGGATGACCGTCAACCGGTTCAAAGAGGTCAGCGCCTACAAGGAGAAGCCGCCAGGGCGTGAGGGCTGGTCCGTCCGCGTCACCTTGAAGGACGCCGACCGCGTGAAGTTCGCCGAGCTGACCGGGAAGATCGCCGGCCGCAGCCTGCCGGTGGACGATCCGGCGGGCAAGCTGGCGTTCGTCCAGGGTGACAACCGGCTGCTGGTCAGCGTTTCGATCCGGGACCCGCTGACTGCCGGGACCGCCGTCATCGCCGTGGGGCTCAAGGAGAATGAGGCCCGGTTCCTTGCCCAGGCCCTCGGCGCGCCCTGATCCCCGGCCCGCCGGGCACCAGCCGTTTTGACCCGCGCAGGGCCACGCGGGTATTCTTCTGGTTCGTTATGCGTATTGGCTTGCTCTATCTCACGTGAGGGGCCCTTACGCCGGTCCACCGGGCCGATGACCAGCGGCAGGCACTCGGGTTGCGTCCCCGTAGCGCCGCCAAGGCTGTCGTGATCGTCCGGGTGGCCTTGTCAGGACCTGTTCTCCTGCCCTCACGGGCCGGGAGATACCCACTCACTGAAGAAGCGAAGGCTACGACCGTGCGTACGTACAGCCCCAAGCCCGGCGATGTGACGCGCCAGTGGCACATCATCGACGCGCAGGACATCGTCCTGGGCCGTCTGGCGACCACCGCCGCAACCCTTCTCCGGGGCAAGCACAAGCCGATCTACGCGCCGCACGTTGACACTGGTGACTTCGTCATCATCATCAACGCGGACAAGGTGCACCTTTCCGGCAACAAGCGGACCCAGAAGATGGCGTACCGCCACTCCGGTTACCCGGGTGGTCTGCGTTCCGTCCGCTATGACGAGCTGCTCGCGAAGAACCCCGAGAAGGCCGTCGAGAAGGCCGTCAAGGGCATGCTCCCCAAGAACACCCTGGGCCGTCAGATGCTCTCGAAGCTGAAGGTCTACGCGGGCGAGAACCACCCGCACGCTGCTCAGCAGCCGGTCCCGTTCGAGATCACCCAGGTCGCGCAGTAGTTCCGGCCACCCCCTAAGACGAAAAGAAATCTGAGGAGCATCGTGGCCGAGACCACCGCCGAGACCCCGCTCGAGGGCGAAGAGACCTACGCCGAGGTCACCACCTTCGAGTCCGACGCCCCCGTCGAGGGCGAGTACACCTCCGAGTCCATGGCGTCCCGCTTCGGCGACCCGCAGCCGGCTGCCGGCCTGGGTCGTCGCAAGAACGCCATTGCCCGCGTCCGGATCGTCCCGGGCACCGGCAAGTGGAAGATCAACGGTCGCACCCTTGAGGACTACTTCCCCAACAAGGTGCACCAGCAGGAAGTCAACGAGCCCTTCAAGGTGCTCGAGCTCGACAACCGCTACGACGTCATCGCCCGCATCTCGGGTGGCGGCGTCTCCGGTCAGGCCGGCGCCCTGCGCCTCGGCGTGGCCCGCGCGCTGAACGAGGCGGACGTGGACAACAACCGCGGCCCCCTGAAGAAGGCCGGCTTCCTTTCCCGCGACGACCGTGCGGTCGAGCGCAAGAAGGCCGGTCTCAAGAAGGCCCGCAAGGCCCCGCAGTACAGCAAGCGCTAAATCGCACGCTGGCCTGTACAGCTTGTACGGCTATTCGTTCGCCCCGGCGGCACTCCGTGCTGCCGGGGCGTTCGTTTATTGACTCGACAGCCTCGGGCGTATAACGGTTCGAGCATTCACCATTCTCGGAGGACAACAGTGGGACGACTCTTCGGAACGGACGGTGTACGCGGTGTCGCCAATGCCGATCTGACGGCAGAGCTCGCGCTCGGCCTGTCGGTCGCTGCGGCACATGTGCTGGCCGAGGCGGGCACCTTCGCCGGCCATCGGCCGACCGCGGTGGTCGGGCGCGATCCCCGTGCCTCCGGAGAGTTCCTGGAGGCCGCCGTCGTGGCGGGCCTCGCGAGCGCAGGTGTCGACGTGCTGCGCGTCGGTGTGCTGCCCACCCCCGCGGTGGCGTATCTGACCGGCTCGCTGGGCGCCGATGTCGGCGTGATGCTGTCCGCCAGCCACAACGCCATGCCGGACAACGGCATCAAGTTCTTCGCCCGCGGCGGCCACAAGCTGGCCGACGAGCTCGAGGACCGTATCGAGCAGGTCTACGAGCAGCACCGGACCGGAGAGCCGTGGGAGCGGCCGACAGGCGCCGGAGTGGGCCGTGTGACGGACTACGACGAGGGCTTCGACAAATACGTCGCCCACCTCATCGCCGTCCTTCCCAACCGCCTCGACGGGCTGAAGGTCGTCCTCGACGAGGCGCACGGCGCGGCGTCCCGGGTCTCTCCGGAAGCCTTCGCCCGGGCCGGTGCGCAGGTCGTCACGATCGGTGCGGAGCCCGACGGTCTCAACATCAACGACGGCTGCGGCTCGACCCACCTGGGCCTGCTGAAGGCCGCGGTCGTCGAGCACCGCGCCGACTTCGGAATCGCTCACGACGGCGACGCGGACCGGTGCCTGGCCGTGGACGCCGACGGCAACGAGATCGACGGTGACCAGATCCTGGCGGTGCTGGCGCTCGCCATGCGCGAGGCCGGGATGCTGCGCGGGGACACCGTCGTCGGCACCGTCATGTCCAACCTCGGCTTCAAGCTGGCCATGGAGCGCGAGGGCGTGAAGCTCGTGCAGACGGCGGTCGGTGACCGTTACGTCCTGGAGGCGATGAAGGCTGAGGGCTTCGCGCTCGGCGGCGAGCAGTCCGGGCACGTCATCGCCCTCGATCACGCGACGACCGGCGACGGCACCCTCACCGGCCTGATGCTGGCGGCCCGTGTCGCGGCGACCGGCCGCCCGCTGGCCGAACTGGCCGGGGTGATGGAGCGGCTGCCACAGGTGCTGGTCAACGTCCCGGACGTGGACAGGTCGCGGGTGGACACCTCTCCGGAGCTGGCCCAGGCCGTCGCCGAGGCGGAGCGGGAGCTGGGCGTGACGGGCCGCGTGCTGCTGCGTCCGTCCGGCACCGAGCCGCTGGTCCGGGTGATGGTCGAGGCCGCGGACATCGACCAGGCGCGCAGCGTGGCGGGCCGGCTGGCCGATGTGGTGAAGTCCGCACTGGGCTGACCTCCGCGTGGCCGGGCGTACGCAGGGGCCGGCCCCCGCGTACGCCCCGCCGGGGTCGTTTTCCGGCGGGACCCGGGCAGCGCCGTTCGAGGTAACGACGGGTGTCGCGGAGCGGGGCCCGCAGGCGTGGGTCCTACGTTCGGCTGGCATGACGTACGTATCGAGTGATCACGCATCAGGCCCCACGCGTCGCACGGCGCTCGCCGGGCTCGTCGCAGGGGCCGGAGCCGCGCTGTCCGCCGGGTGCAGCCCCTCGGGTGCGGCGCCGGCGAATGCGCCCACCCCCAGCCGTACGGCGTCGGCCTCTGCTCCCGCGGGCGGTCCCACGCCCGGGGCGATGACCTTGTTCAAGGACCCTGCGTACAACTTCAGCGGGCTCCTCGCCCTGGGCGGCTCCGGCTCCGGCGCCGGTGAGGTGGGCGAAGTACTCACCGCCGTCAACGCGATCAACAAGGCCGGCCTCTCCGCGCAGACGTATGTCGAGACCTTCAGGAAGCTCGGCGACCAGCTGATGGAGGCGCCCGAGGGTGGCGGCAAGCCCGGAGACCAGACCACGCGCTTCCGTGCGCTGCGGGCCGCGCAGTACTACGGCCAGGCGCTGTTCTTCGTCCTCGGCTCCGACGACCCCGGCAGTGAGGAGCAGCGGTACAAGGACGGACGGGGCGCCTGGGACACGTTCTGCGACCGGTGCGACCCGGTGCCGGTGAAGGCCAAGGTCCCGTACGGCAGTACTCCGCTTCCGGTCTGGTTCTTCCGGCCGGACGAGTCCACCACGCGCCGCCCCACCGTGATCCTCACCAACGGCAGCGACGGACAGAACGTCGACATGTGGACCTACGGCGTCCAGGCCGCGCTGGATCGCGGCTGGAACGCCCTGGTGTACGACGGGCCCGGTCAGGGACAGCTTCTTTTTGTGGACCAGGTGGTCTTCACCCCGACGTGGGAGAAGGTCGTCAGCCCACTCGTCGACTGGCTCGCCGCCCGCCCCGACGTCGACAAGGACAAGATCGCGATCACCGGACTGAGCATGGGAGGTGATCTGGCCCCGCGGGCCGCCGCCTTCGAGGACAGGATCGCCGCCCTGGTGGCCATGCCCGGCTGCCTGTCGCCCTGGCTGGGCTTTCCTCCGGAGCTCCGGGAGATCCTCACCCCGAGCAAGACGGAGACCAACAACATCTGGAACAAGGAGGTCGTCCCCGAGTTGCCTCCGCCCGTCGCCGCGACGCTGAAGAAGCGCTTCGAGCCGTTCTCCGTCCCGGCGATGCTCGCCGCCCGCGAGGGCAAGATGTTCACCGACTTCTACACGCCCGCCAAGCTCGTCGCATCGCTCGACATCACGTCCGTCGTGGGCCGTATCAAGATGCCCACACTGGTCCTCGACTACGACTACGAGCAGTTCTATCCCGGCCAGCCGCGCGAGATGTTCGACAAGCTGACGGCTCCCAAGGACTACGTGAAGCTCACCACGGCCGAAGGCGCCCAGCTGCACTGCTCCCCGATGGCCCCGCAACTGCACTGCGAGGTCGTCTTCGACTGGCTGCGGGAGACTCTCGGGGCGGGCAGCTAGAGGTGCGTCAGAGCTTCGCGGTGCGCCGGCGCTGAATCGCCCAGTGCACCTTCTGGAGCAGCAGGGTCAGTGTGCCTGCCAGCACGATGCCCAGCAGGTTCAGCAGCAGCTGCTCGGTCGAGCCCCATGCCTGCTTGTACTCGGCGTAGCTGAAGGCGACTGCGGCGTTCGCCGCCGCCGGGACCGTGGTCACCGAGATCGCGACCCCGACCAGGGCGCCCGACTTCGCCGAGGTCAGCGAGAGCATGCCGGCGGCGCCCGCGAGCAGAGCGACGATGAACGAGAACTCGTCCGGGGCGTAGATGAAGCTCGTGTTGGGACGCTCGGCATCCAGCTTCGCCCTGGAGAACAGATCCAGCGCATCCATGAAGTAGCTGAAGCCCACGGTGACCAGTATGGCGGCGGCGAAGCCCACGATCAGCGCCTGGAACGAGCGCCAGGCCAGCCGCGGGGCGCGCTGGACCAGGGCCGTACACATCCCGGCCAGTGGGCCGAACTCCGGGCCGACCGCCATTGCGCCCACGATCAGGATGGCGTTGTCGAGGACCACACCGCAGGCCGCGATCATCGTCGCGAGGGTGAGAAAGGCGATGTAGGTGCCGCTGAGCGTGGACTCCTCGTGGGTGGCGTCCTCCAGGTGCTCCCACAGCACCGCGTCCGCACCCTCGCCCGGCGCCTCCTTCTCGGCCTTGTCGGCGCGTCTGGAGAGCGAGAGGCCGATGTCCTCGACGGCGATCGAGCCGCTCTCGTCGATGCCCAGTGCACGCAGCTCGCCGATCAGCTCGTCACCGGCCTCCCGTGCCACATCGCACAGCACCAGGTCGCCCCGGGGGTTGCGGGCCGCGCCGGGTACCACGGCGAGATGGGCCGTGCCGACGGTCTTCTCGATGAGGGAGACCACCTCGGCCGTACGGTTGCCCGGGGTGATCAGGCGAAAGTGCAGCACGCGCAGCGACTCCTACAGCTTGCGCAGCGACAGGCGCTGCACCTTGTGGTCGGGACCCTTGCGGAGCACCAGCGTGGCCCGGCCGCGGGTCGGCGCCACATTCTCGAGCAGATTGGGCCTGTTGATGGTGCGCCACATGGTGCGCGCGTAGTCCAGGGCCTCCTCCTCGGACACCTGGGTGTACTTCCTGAAGTACGAGAAGGGGTTCTGGAACGCCGTCTCGCGCAGCTTGCGGAAACGGTTGAGGTACCAGGTCTCGATGTCCTCCGGCCGTGCGTCGACGTACACGCTGAAGTCGAAGTAGTCGGCGAGCCCGACCCGGGTGCGCCCGTCGGAGCCGGGCAGGGCCGGCTGCAGGACGTTGAGTCCCTCGACGATGAGGATGTCCGGGCGGCGTACGGTCAGGCGCTCGTCCGGGACGATGTCGTAGATCAGATGCGAGTAGACGGGTGCGGTGACCTCGTCCTTCCCGGCCTTGATGTCGGCGACGAACCGGGTCAGCGCCCGGCGGTCGTACGACTCGGGGAAGCCTTTGCGCGACGTCAGGCCGCGGGCCTGGAGCTCCTTCATCGGCAGCAGGAAGCCGTCGGTGGTGACGAGTTCGACGCGCGGGTGCTCGGGCCAGCGGGCCAGCAGGGCCTGCAGCAGACGTGCGACGGTGGACTTGCCGACCGCGACGGAACCGGCGACGCCTATGACGAACGGGGTGCCGCGCTGGGCGCCGTGCCCGTTGCCGGCGTCACCGAGGAACGTGTTGAGGGCGCCCCGCAGCTCGGCCGTGGCCTGCACATACAGGTTGAGCAGCCGGGAGAGCGGCAGATAGACGTCGCGGACCTCGTCCAGGTCGATGACGTCACCGAGGCCGCGCAGCCGCTCGACCTCCTCGGCCGTGAGGGGCAGCGGCGTTTTCTCGCGCAGGGCGCTCCACTCCGCGCGGGTGAGGTCGACATACGGCGTCGACGGAGGCTCGGCCCGGCGGTGGGCGCTTCGTGGCGGCGAAGAGATCACACGGTCATTGTCGTGCGTGCGGGGCGCGTGTGGTGGGTGGGATCCATCACGCGACGGGTCCCGGCTCCGCCCGGAGTGTCAGTGGCGCACGTCACAGCCGCGGGGGAGGCGGGCGCCGTCCGACGTCCGCGAACCCCGGGGACGAGGACGTACCGGGCGAAGGCCCGATCCCGGCCGCTCGGTCCGGTCCCGCTCGTCCGGGCCCACGTGTCCGGTGCCAACCTTTGGCCATGGCGTTCCTGGCTGAGCTGGATGTGGCCCTGTACGGCTGCCTCGACGGTGACGATGCGGGCTTCCCCGTTCCCTCCTTTCCTTCGAGCACGACTGGAGCACGCCGTTTCCGGCGGCCGGTGTGACGGTCCCTTTCACGAGGGAGCCCGGCGAGCCGAAGCACAGGCCGGATGTGTACGGGTACCCCCGGATGAGGGACCGGGTCTGCAACCGGCTCGCCTTCGATGTGCTGACCCGGTGCGCCGGCCCGGACATCCGCACTCTCGCCCGTGGGGTGCTGGGGGACGCGCCGCTGTTCGTCGTGCAGGCCGCGGCCGTCATCGACGCTGTCGTGGACAGGGAGGCGTCGCTCATCGACACCTGCGAGACGTACGAGGCACTCCGCTTCCCTGCGTTCCGCCGGAGCATGGCCGACGCCGTCGCCTCCCGGGTGTTCCGCGTCCCCGGGACGTCAGCGATGTGTTCGTCGGCGACACGTCCGGCAGGCCCTGACGGACGCCGGTGTCACGGGGCTGAGGTTCGTGCGGGTCGACTGGGCACCGTCCTGATCCGGCGGCAGCTGTCCGTGCCGAGCCGGGTTCCGGGTCGTAGGCTGCCGACATGTGCGGAATCGTGGGTTACGTCGGCGGACAGTCGGCGCTCGATGTGGTCATCGCCGGGCTCAAGCGGCTCGAGTACCGCGGCTACGACTCGGCCGGGGTCGCGGTGCTCGCAGATGGCGGGCTCGCCGCGGCGAAGAAGGCGGGCAAGCTCGTCAATCTGGAGAAGGAGTTGACGGAGCGGCCACTGCCGAGCGGGTCCACCGGGATCGGGCACACCCGATGGGCCACGCACGGCGGACCGACCGACGCCAACGCACATCCCCATCTGGACAACGCGGGCCGCGTGGCCGTCGTGCACAACGGGATCATCGAGAACTTCGCGGCCCTGCGTGCCGAGTTGGCCGAGCGAGGACACGACCTGGCGTCCGAGACCGACACCGAGGTCGTGGCGCACCTGCTCGCCGAGGCGTTCTCGTCGGCGGGGGACCTGGCCGAGTCGATGCGGCAGGTGTGCCGGCAGCTGGAGGGTGCCTTCACGCTGGTCGCCGTGCATGCCGACGAACCGGATGTGGTCGTGGGCGCGCGACGGAACTCCCCGCTGGTGGTGGGCGTTGGAGACGGTGAGTCCTTCCTTGCGTCGGACGTGGCCGCGTTCATCGCCCACACGCGGTCCGCGATCGAGCTGGGGCAGGACCAGGTGGTGGAGCTCCGCCGGGACGGCGTGATGGTCACCGACTTCGAGGGGCGGCCCGCCCAGGTGCGGTCGTACCACGTGGACTGGGACGCTTCCGCGGCCGAAAAGGGGGGCTATGACTACTTCATGCTCAAGGAGATCGCCGAGCAGCCCAAGGCGGTCGCCGATACGCTGCTGGGCCGGATCGACGCGGCCGGCTCGCTGAGGCTCGACGAGGTACGGATCCCGGTGTCCGTGCTGCGCGAGGCCGACAAGGTCGTCATCGTCGCCTGCGGGACGGCGTTCCACGCGGGAATGATCGCCAAGTACGCCATCGAACACTGGACCCGTATCCCGTGCGAGGTGGAGCTGGCGAGCGAGTTCCGCTACCGGGACCCGATTCTGGACCAGCGCTCGCTGGTGATCGCGATCTCGCAGTCCGGCGAGACCATGGACACCCTGATGGCGGTGCGGCACGCGCGCGAGCAGGGCGCCAGGGTGCTGGCCATCTGCAACACCAACGGGTCCACGATCCCGCGGGAGTCGGACGCCGTGCTGTACACGCACGCGGGTCCCGAGGTCGCGGTCGCCTCGACCAAGGCGTTCCTGACACAGCTGGTCGCCTGCTATCTGGTCGCGCTGTATCTGGGGCAGGTCCGCGGCACCAAGTGGGGCGACGAGATCCATGTCGTCGTCCGGGACCTGGCGCACATCTCCGGCGAGGTCGAGCGGGTGCTGGAGACGATGGAGCCGGTGCGGGAGCTGGCACGCTCGCTGGCGGACAAGAACACGGTGCTTTTCCTGGGGCGGCACGTGGGCTATCCGGTGGCGTTGGAGGGTGCGCTGAAGCTCAAGGAGCTCGCGTACATGCACGCGGAGGGGTTCGCGGCCGGTGAGCTCAAGCACGGGCCGATCGCGCTGATCGAGGAGGACCTTCCGGTGGTGGTCGTCGTGCCGTCACCGCGTGGGCGCTCGGTGCTGCACGACAAGATCGTCTCCAACATCCAGGAGATCCGGGCACGCGGGGCGCGGACGATCGTGATCGCGGAGGAGGGGGACGAGACGGTCGTGCCGTATGCGGACCATCTGATCTGGATCCCGGCGACGCCGACGCTGCTGCAGCCCATGGTCGCGGCCGTGCCGTTGCAGGTCTTCGCCTGCGAGCTGGCGACGGCGCGCGGCAACGAGGTGGACCAGCCGAGGAATCTGGCGAAGTCGGTGACCGTGGAGTGAGCGCGTGATCATTGGGGTGGGGATCGATGTCGCGGAGATCGACCGGTTCGCCGAGTCGATGAGGCGCACGCCGGCGATGGCGAAGCGGCTCTTCCTGGACCGCGAGTTGCTGCTGCCGAGCGGCGAGCGGCGGGGATATGCCTCGCTCGCTGCCCGGTTCGCCGCGAAGGAGGCACTGGCCAAGGCTTTGGGTGCGCCGGCCGGGCTGCTGTGGACGGACGCGGAGGTGTACGTCGAGGACACCGGCCGGCCCCGGCTGCGGGTCCGCGGCACGGTCGCCGAGCGGGCATCCGAGCTCGGTGTGCGGTCCTGGCACGTGTCGCTCAGTCACGACGCCGGCGTGGCCTCGGCCGTGGTGATCGCTGAGGGGTAGGACACCGTACGGGGCAAGGTCCGCTCGCCGCTGCGGAACACCGGGGGAGGGGCCGGCCGGGCCGTTGCCGCCAGGGGCAGTCAAACCGGCGCGGCGCGCGGTCACTTGAGTCGCACGGCGCGCGCAGCAGGCGCGTGCGGCAGACTCGGGGGCATGCGTACTGCGTACAGCGTGGAGACCGTGCGGCACGCCGAGGCCCAGCTGATGGCCCGCCTCCCGGAGGGTGCCCTCATGCAGCGGGCGGCCGCCGGACTCGCGGCGGCCAGTGCGGCACTGCTGGGCCGGGTGTACGGCGCCCGGGTGGTCCTTCTCGTCGGCAGCGGCGACAACGGCGGCGACGCCCTGTACGCAGGGTCCCGGCTCGCCCGCCGCGGCGCCGGCGTCGAAGCCGTGCTCCTCGCCCCCGACCGCGCCCATCCCGCCGCCCTCGCCGACTTCCTCCGTGCGGGCGGCCGGGTCACGGACGACCCGTTCGAGGTGCTGGCCGTCGCCGATCTCGTCCTGGACGGCATCACCGGCATCGGCGGCCACGGCGGACTGCGCCCCGATGCCGTCCCCGTGGCCCGAGCCGCCCGCGGCTCGAACGCCGTCGTCGTCGCCGTCGACCTGCCGAGCGGCGTCGAGGCGGACTCCGGCGAGGTGCGCGGCGAGGCGCTGCGCGCGGACGCCACCGTCACGTTCGGTGCGCACAAGCCGGGCCTGCTGATCGACCCGGCCCGGGAGTACGCGGGCACGGTCCGCCTCGTCGACATCGGCCTCGACGACCACCTGCCGGGTCTGCCCGAGCTCGAGGCGCTGCAACACGTGGACGTGGCCCGGATGTTGCCCGTCCCGGCCGCGGAGAGCGACAAGTACCGGCGCGGGGTCGTCGGGGTCGCCGCCGGTTCCGCGCGCTATCCGGGCGCGGCCGTGCTCGCGGTCGCCGGTGCGCTGCGCGGCGGGGCGGGGGCCGTGCGGTACGTCGGCCCGGCCGCCGATGCCGTGATCGCGCGCTTCCCGGAGTGCCTCGTGCACGCCGGGCCCCCGGCCAGGGCGGGCCGGGTCCAGGCCTGGGTGGTCGGCCCGGGGCTCGGCGAGGACAGCGAGCCCGTGCGGGACGTGCTGGCCTCGGACGTTCCCGTGCTCGTGGACGCCGACGGGCTGCGGCTGATGGATGCAGTGACGGTGCGGGAGCGGGCGGCCCGGGGCGTACCCACGCTGCTGACCCCGCATGCCGGGGAGGCGGCCGCGCTGCTGGGTGTGGAGCGCGCGGAGGTGGAGGGGGCAAGGCTCGCCGCCGTGCGGGAGTTGGGGGCGCGTTTCGGGGCGACCGTGCTGCTCAAGGGGTCCACGACACTGGTCGCCGCGCCGGACGGCGGGAGATCACCGGTCCGGGTCAATCCCATGGGCACGCCGTGGCTGGCCACCGCAGGCAGCGGCGATGTGCTCTCCGGTCTGGCCGGATCGCTGCTGGCGGCAGGCCTGGACGCACGCGACGCCGGTTCCGCGGCGGCATATCTGCATGGGCTGGCCGCCCGTCACGCGTCGGCGCACGGCGCGCCGATCACGGCGTACGAGGTGGCCTCGGCCCTCCCGTCCGCCTGGCATGACGTGCGTGAATAGGGCCGCGTAGCGGGTAGGGGACGGGGCCGTCCGAGTGACCAAGCCGACCGTCTGCCGAACGAATCCCGCCGCACGGCTCTGAGACACTGGGCGCGATGAGCCAGACACCACCGACGCAGGCAGCACCGACGCAGGCCGGACCCCAGACGTCCTTGCCGCGGACAGCGCCCCTGCGGGCCCGTGCAGAGATCGACCTCGCGGCCCTGCGCGCCAATGTGCGCGTGCTGCGCGACCGCGCGCCCCACGCTGCGCTGATGGCCGTGGTGAAGTCCGACGCGTACGGACACGGCATGGTGCCGTGCGCCCGCGCGGCGCTCCAGGCCGGCGCCACCTGGCTCGGCACCGCCACTCCGCACGAGGCGCTCACGCTGCGCGCCGCCGGTATCAGGAGCCGGATCATGTGCTGGCTGTGGACGCCCGGCGACCCCTGGCGCGAGGGCATCGAAGCCGATCTGGACATGTCGGTGAGCGCCCTGTGGGCGCTGACCGAGGTCACCGCGGCGGCCCGGGACGCGGGCCGGCCCGCCCGCATCCAGCTGAAGGCCGACACCGGACTCGGCCGCAACGGCTGCCAGCCCGCCGACTGGCCCGAGCTCGTCGCGGCCGCCCGCAGTGCCGAGGAAGCCGGACTGGTCCGCGTCACCGGCCTGTGGTCCCACTTCGCCTGCGCCGACGAGCCGGGGCACCCCTCGATCGCCGCTCAGCTGAACGTGTTCCGCGACATGGTCACGTACGCCGAGAAGGCGGGCATCGAACCCGAGGTCCGGCACATCGCCAACTCCCCGGCCACGCTCACGCTGCCCGACGCGCACTTCGACCTCGTGCGGACCGGCATCGCCATCTACGGCGTCTCGCCCAGCCCCGAGCTGGGAACCCCCGCCGACTTCGGGCTGCGCCCGGTCATGACGCTCGCGGCATCCGTCGCGCTGGTCAAGCGCGTCCCGGCGGGCCACGGCGTCAGCTACGGCCACCACTACATCACCTCCGACGAGACGACGCTCGGACTCGTCCCCATCGGCTACGCGGACGGCGTTCCCCGCCATGCCTCCGGCCGCGGGCCGGTCCTGGTCGGCGGGTCCTGGCGGCGGGTGGCCGGGCGGGTGGCGATGGACCAGTTCGTCGTCGATCTCGGTGGGCAGCAGGTCCCGGAAGGCTCGGAAGCGGTGCTGTTCGGTCCTGGCGACCGGGGCGAGCCGAGTGCGGAGGACTGGGCGCAGGCGGCGGACACCATCGCGTACGAGATCGTCACGCGCATCGGCACGAGGATTCCCCGCGTCTATCTGAACGAGCTGAACGAGCTGAACGAGCTGAACGGACTGAACGGACTGCGCGAGCCGGCCGGCATGCACGAGGGCTTCGGCGACCACGACGACGAGTAGGAGAGGCACGGTGAGCGAGACCAGTACGGGGGACGTGGCCGAGGCCGCTGCGGCGGTGGCCACGGGCAACTGGCGCCGGGCGGGCATCGCCGGTGCGGCGATAGGTGTGATCGCGGCCGGTGCGGCCGCGGGTGTCGCGCTCGAACGGCTCACCGTCGGCCGCGGCATGCGCATGAAGGCACGTCTCGCCCTGGATGCGGCCGGGCCTTACGGCGCACTGCGCGGCGTGCCCGGTAAGGCGGTCGCCGACGACGGCACCGAGCTGTACTACGAGGTGGACGAGCTCGACCCGGACGCGGCAGCGCCGCGCCGCAGGCGGCTCTTCGGGCGCAAGGCACCGGCGCCGGTCACCGTGGTCTTCAGCCACGGCTACTGCCTCAACCAGGACTCCTGGCACTTCCAGCGGGCCGCGCTGCGCGGCCTGGTACGCACGGTGCACTGGGACCAGCGCAGCCACGGCCGCTCGGCCCGGGGTGCCTCGGAGGCGGGCCACGACGGGAGCCAGGTCTCCATCGACCGGCTGGGCCGGGACCTGAAGACCGTCATCGACGCGGCTGCGCCCACCGGCCCGCTGGTGCTGGTCGGCCATTCCATGGGCGGCATGACGATGATGGCGCTGGCCGCGCACTACCCGGAGCTGGTGCGGGACCGTGTGGCCGGAGCCGCGTTCGTCGGCACCTCGTGCGGGAAGCTCGGCGAGGTCAGCTACGGCCTGCCGGTGGCCGGCGTGAACGCCGTGCGTCGCGTCCTGCCGGGCGTGCTGCGGGCGCTCGGCTCTCAGGCCGAGCTGGTCGAGCGGGGCCGACGGGCCACCGCCGACCTGTTCGCGGGCCTCATCAAGCGGTACTCGTTCTCCTCGAAGGACGTGGACCCGGCGGTGGCCCGCTTCGCCGAACGGATGATCGAGTCGACCCCGATCGATGTGGTCGCCGAGTTCTACCCGGCTTTCGCCGAGCACGACAAGTCCGAGGCGCTCACCGCGTTCCTGGACCTGCCGGTGCTGGTGCTCGCCGGAGACAAGGACCTGGTCACGCCGAGTTCGCACAGCGAGGCGATCGGGGACCTGCTGCCGGAGGCGGAGCTGGTGATCGTGCCGGACGCCGGGCATCTGGTGATGCTGGAGCATCCCGAGGTGGTCACCGACCGGCTGGCGGACCTGCTCGCCCGCACCGGGGCGGTGCCCGCAACGGGTAACGTCGGCTCGTATGGAAGCACCGCACAGCCCGGTGGCTGAGACACCGGCCGCCCGTTCCACCCGCATGCTGGTCGAATCCCCCGAGCAGATGCAGGAGTTGGGGCGCAGACTCGCGAAGCTGCTGCGCCCCGGCGACCTGGTGATGCTCACGGGTGAGCTCGGCGCGGGCAAGACGACGCTGACCCGGGGCCTCGGCGAGGGCCTCGGTGTGCGCGGCGCGGTCACGTCCCCGACGTTCGTGATCGCCCGTGTGCACCCGTCGCTGACGGGGGGCCCTGCCCTGGTCCACGTGGATGCGTACCGCCTCGGCGGCGGCCTCGACGAGATGGAGGACCTGGACCTGGACGTCTCGCTGCCCGAGTCGGTGGTGGTCGTGGAATGGGGCGACGGGAAGGTCGAGGACCTGACGGACGACCGCCTGCACGTGATCATCCACCGGGTGGTGGGCAATACCGAGGACGAGCGGCGCGAGGTGACGCTGAGCGGCTACGGGCCGCGGTGGGCGTCATTGGACCTGACGGTCGCGTAGGCCCCTGGCGGGCGGGCTCCTTTCCGGGCCGATTTCCACCGGCCGGGCGGCGATCCGGCCGGGTGGGGTTCCCCCGCACGACATCTGGGGGAGTCCGAGGACACTCCTCCCACGGCCTGCGGCGAGGTACCCCCACCGCAGGCCGTACCGGGTTCGGGGCTTGCCCTCGTTCGCTGCCACAGGCGGCAAGGAACAGAACGGATCTCTCGCCGGTCATCGCTGCCTCCACCCGTCGGCTGCTGTGGGCGTTCCCGCCGTCGGCCCGCCCGCTGAACGACGCCCTGGCCGAGCCCAGGCACGGCAGGCCGCCACCCTGCCCGCCGAACACGGTGAGCAACAAGATCCAGCCTTGTGAGGGTCCCCCGACGCAGTCCGGGGATCGAGGCGCGGGGTTCGGGGCGGAGCCCCGACCACAGCGTCATGCGCATGCAGCGTCGTAGGGTCCCCCGGACGGAGTCCGGAGGGGTTGAGGCGCAGGGGGCCTGGGGGCGGAGCCCCCCGGTGTGAACCGCCACCGTGTCCTGTAGACGTTCCGACAAGACGTCGGGAAAATGTTGCGCAGGTCCCGCCATGCGTGATGACATGGTACCGAGACCTGGTTAGGTCTACCTAACCAAGCCTGCCCCCGGCAGCCCCCAGGAGGCATCCATGTCGGCATCGGAGCGCGAACCGCAGTCGCACAAGCACCAGTCGTCGCACGAGCCCGCGATCCCGATGCCGGTGCGCCCGTTGCCGTCGACCCTGTCGATGCGAGATCTCCTGGCGTCCTGCGCCGCGGCGACCGCGGTCTCCACTCCGCCCCGCGAGCACGGTCCGGAACACCGTCCGGAGCACCGGGCGCCCCGTCGCAACGCCGCCTGATTCGCCGGGCACCGCCTGATTCGTACGCACGACCCCTTACGGGTGCTGCGCTACGGGACGACGACGACCTTCCAGCCGATCGCCGCGAACACCCACATCGCGTCCCCGTCCGCACGTTTCATCCGCACGCCGCCCGTCTTCCTCTCCGGGTCCGGCGACTCCATCGAGCCGTCGACCGCGGCGCTGAAGCCGATCGAGATGTCGTCGACGCTCGCGAAGCGCACCACATGCTCGATCGGAACGCCGTCCGAGCCGGCCACCCTCCCCGAGCGCGAGGTCACCTCGTACGTACCGGGCCTGGGGTGGATCGTCGAGGGCATGACCTCGAAGGTGCGCTCCAGCTTGCCGCCCTTGCCGATCAGCCACACCCGCCGTTCGCCCAGCGAGTACACGACCCGGATCCCCGTGCCCGAGTTCGCGGGCACCGCGAGCGGGTCCCTGGGCTTCTGCTTGGTGGTGCCGGAGGGCTCGGCCGAGGGGGCGGCGACCGGGTTCCTCGGCTTGCCGAGGTGGTCGGGGGCACTCGCAGACGCCTGGTAGGCGAGGAATCCGACGACGGTCAGCGCCGCTGCCGTGAGCCCGGCCACGATCCCCGAGCTGCTCCGTGCCACCGTGCCCACCTTTCAAACGTACGTCTGTGGGGTGACGGTAGCAGCAGCCGTACCGTTCGACGGGGCGCCGTGCCCCCTCCGCCGGAGCCGTAGGCTGTTTGCGTGCTCTTGCTCGCCATGGATACCGCCACGCCCGCCGTCACCGCCGCCCTGCACGACGGCAGCTCCGTCGTCGCCGAGTCCAGCCGGGTGGACGCGCGCCGCCACGGGGAGCTGTTGCTGCCCGCCGTCGACGCCGTCCTCGCGGAGGCGGGTGTGAAGCTCGACGCCGTCACCGGCATCGTCGTCGGCGTCGGCCCCGGCCCGTACACGGGCCTGCGCGTCGGCCTGGTGACCGCCGCCACGTTCGGCTCGGCGCTCGGCGTGCCCGTGCACGGCGTGTGCACGCTGGACGGGCTGGCGTACGCCTCCGGCCTCGACGACGGCCCGTTCGTCGTGGCAACGGACGCGCGCCGCAAGGAGGTCTACTGGGCGCGCTACGAGCATGCCCGCAGCCGCGTCACCGATCCCTGCGTCGACCGTCCTGCCGACATCGCAGAACAGGTCGCCGGCCTGCCGGCCGTCGGTGCGGGCGCGCTCCTGTACCCCGAGACGTTCCAGGACACCCGGGGCCCCGAGCATGTCTCCGCCGCGGCCCTCGCCGCCCTCGCCGCCGAGAAACTCGCTTCCGGCGCGGACTTCCTGCCGCCACAGCCGCTCTACCTGCGCCGCCCCGACGCCCAGGTGCCCAAGAACTACAAGGTGGTCACTCCGAAGTGAGCACCGCCGCCCTGCGTGAGATGCGCTGGTGGGACATCCAGCCGGTGCTGGAGCTCGAGCACGAGCTGTTCCCCGAGGACGCCTGGTCGGTCGGCATGTTCTGGTCCGAACTCGCGCACTCCCGAGGCCCGCAGTCCACCCGCCGCTACATCGTGGCCGAGGACGGCGACGGCCGGATCGTCGGGTACGCGGGACTCGCGGCCGCCGGCGGTCTCGGGGACGTACAGACCATCGCCGTCGATCGCAGCCAGTGGAGCACCGGCCTCGGCTCCCGGATGCTCACCGATCTGCTGCAGCACGCCACCGCCTTCGAGTGCGACGAGGTGCTCCTCGAAGTGCGCGTGGACAACACCCGGGCCCAGAAGCTGTACGAGCGCTTCGGCTTCGAGCCCATCGGATTCCGCCGCGGCTACTACCAGCCGGGCAATGTCGACGCCCTCGTCATGCGCCTCCACGTACAAGGAACTGAGACTCACTGATGGCTGACGAACCGCTCGTACTCGGCATCGAGACCTCCTGCGACGAGACCGGCGTCGGCATCGTCCGCGGTACGACCCTGCTCGCCGACGCGGTCGCCTCCAGTGTGGACACACACGCCCGCTTCGGCGGTGTGGTGCCGGAGATCGCCTCCCGCGCGCATCTCGAGGCGATGGTGCCCACCATCGAACGCGCCCTGAAGGACGCGGGTGTCTCCGCTCGCGACCTCGACGGCATCGCGGTCACCGCCGGACCCGGCCTCGCGGGTGCGCTGCTGGTCGGCGTATCGGCGGCGAAGGCGTACGCATACGCGCTGAACAAGCCGCTGTACGGCGTCAACCACCTCGCCTCGCACATCTGTGTCGACCAGCTGGAGCACGGCCCGCTGCCCGAGCCGACGATGGCGCTGCTGGTCTCCGGCGGGCACTCGTCGCTGCTGCTCGCGCCCGACATCACCTCCGACGTACGGCCCATGGGCGCGACGATCGACGACGCGGCGGGCGAGGCCTTCGACAAGATCGCCCGCGTGCTGGACCTGGGCTTCCCCGGCGGTCCGGTGATCGACCGGCTGGCGAAGGAGGGCGACCCGAACGCGATCGCCTTCCCGCGCGGACTGAGCGGATCGCGCGACCCGGCGTACGACTTCTCCTTCTCCGGGCTCAAGACGGCCGTGGCCCGCTGGATCGAGGCCAAGCGCGCGGCGGGCGAGGAGGTGCCGGTACGGGATGTGGCGGCGTCCTTCCAGGAGGCCGTGGTCGACGTGCTGACGCGCAAGGCGGTGCGCGCCTGCAAGGACGAGGGTGTGGACCATCTGATGATCGGCGGCGGAGTGGCGGCCAACTCCCGGCTGCGGGCGCTCGCCCAGGAGCGCTGCGAGCGGGCCGGCATCCGGCTGCGCGTGCCGCGCCCGAAGCTGTGCACGGACAACGGCGCGATGGTCGCGGCCCTGGGCGCGGAGATGGTGGCCAGGAACCGGCCGGCCTCCGACTGGGAGCTGTCGGCGGACTCGTCGCTGCCGGTGACGGAGTCGCACGTACCGGGCGCGGACCACGTCCACGACCACGATCACGTGCACGAGATCAGTAAGGACAACCTCTACTCATGACCGTGGTCGCCCTGATGTGGGAGGCGCGCGCCGTCCAGGGCCGGGGCGCGGAACTGCTGGAGTGGGCCCGCGCCCAGGACCTGGCGCGCGAGCCTCTGCGCCGCGAGACGTTCCGCGCGGCGCAGGACAGGGTGCTGGTGATCACCTGGTGGGAGGCTCCGGACGCGAGCGCCGAGCTGCCCGAACTCCCCGAACCGGCGGCGGACCTGATCACCCGGCCGGTGCACCGCTGGCGGTTCGAGTCGCTCGACTGACGCTCCCGGGGGGCAGGTACTCGAGCGCCCGGACGGCCAGAACTCGGCCTCATCCTGACGAGGCGCGGGCGGAGCCGGCGCGGGCCGGCTGACTGTTGTCGCGCGGATCTTCTCGGATGGTGCCCGTGAAAGATCCCGGAAGAATCTTGGCGGGGGTGTCGATCCCGCCGCCTCCCGTTCGACGCAGGGGTGAGAGGCGGGGAACAGCCCCGCTTTCCCGACCCGAGGAGTCACCATGCCGCGTTTCCTGTCGATGGTTCGTGTCAACGAGAGCGAGCTCTCCACCGAGGAGTTCCCCGAGGACTTCAACGAGCGCATGGGTGCGCTGCTGGAGGAGATCACCAAGGCCGGCGTCATGCTCGACACGGCCGGGCTCACCCCGACCTCCGACGGCACCCGCGTGCACTGGTCCGACGGCAAGCTGAGCTACACCGACGGGCCCTTCACCGAGACCAAGGAAGTCGTCGGCGGCTACGCCATCATGCAGTGCAAGGACAAGGCCGAGGCCCTCGAATGGGCCAAGCGCTTCCTGGAGATCCACCCGGAGAACTGGCACGTCACCTGCGAGGTCCGCCAGATCGCCGAGGGCTGACCCGGCCGCGCTTGCCCCGTCCCGGTACGGCTGCTCTGATGGGTGGCCGTGACGGCAGCAAGCGCGACCGAGACGGTCGAAGCGGTGTTCAGGATCGAGTCCGCGCGGATCATCGCCGGTGTCGCACGCATCGTGAGGGACGTGGGCATCGCCGAGGAACTCGCGCAGGACGCCCTGGTCGCCGCGCTGGAGCAGTGGCCGGAGTCGGGTGTCCCGGACAAGCCGGGAGCCTGGCTCATGGCCACCGCCAAGCACCGCGCGATCGACCTCGTACGCCGCAAGGAGACGTACGCCCGCAAGCTCGCCGAGGTCGGGCGTGCTCTGGAAGACGTATCGCCGCCGCCCGAGCCGTCGGAGCCCGACGACATCGACGACGACCTGCTGCGGCTGATCTTCACCGCGTGCCATCCGGTGCTCGCCACCGGCGCCCGGATCGCGCTCACGCTGAGACTCCTCGGCGGTCTGACCACCGGGGAGATCGCCCGTGCCTTCCTCTCCTCCGAGTCCACGGTCGCCCAGCGCATCGTCCGCGCCAAGCGGTCGCTGGCCAAGGCGGGCGTCCCCTTCGAGGTCCCCTACGGCTCGGACCGTGCCGCGCGACTCGACTCGGTGCTGGAGGTCATCTACCTGATCTTCAACGAGGGTTACTCGGCCACCGCCGGGGACGACCTCGTGCGCCCCGCCCTCTGCGAGGACGCCCTGCGCCTCGCCCGGGTCCTCCAGGGACTGATGCCGGCCGAGTCCGAAGTGCACGGTCTGGCCGCGCTGCTGGAGCTCCAGGCCTCCCGCATCCCGACCCGCACGGGACCGTACGGCGAGCCCGTCCTGCTCGCCGACCAGAACCGCTCCCGCTGGAACCGCCTGCTGATCCGCCGGGGCATCGAGTCCCTGCACCACGTGGGCCCCGGCCCGTACGGCCCGTACGCCCTCCAGGCGGCAATCGCTGCCTGCCACGCGCAGGCGGTGACGTACGAGGACACGCACTGGGCGACGATCGCCGCCCTGTACGGGCAGCTGGTGGCGCTGATTCCGTCCCCCGTGGTGGAACTGAACCGGGCAGTGGCCGTGTCCATGGCCGAGGGACCTGAAGCGGGTTTGGAGCTGGTCGACGCTCTCGTCGACGAACCGGCCCTGAAGGACTACCACTTGCTGCCGAGCGTCCGGGGTGACCTGCTGGAGCGGCTGGGGCGTACGGACGAGGCGCGCGCCGAGTTCGAGCGGGCGGCGTCCCTGACCCGCAACGCACGGGAGAGGGAGCTGCTCCTGGAAAGAGCCTCACGCTCCGTGTCCGGTCCCTAGCCTGGGGTGCATGACCGAGACGGCACAGCTCAAGCAGACACCGTCCGCGTGGCGGCACTGCGGGCAACAGTTACAGATGTGGCGCCAGGACGCGGGGGGTTCGTGCCAGGCGCTGGGGGAGGCGGCCGGGTACACCGAGGGCACGATCCGGGCGATGGAGGTGGGGCGGCGCAGACCGACGGCGCGGCTGCTGGCGGTGGCCGACGATCTGTACGGGGCGCGGGGCAAGTTGAAGGCCTTGGAGAAGTTCCTGGTGCCGGATCCGTTCCCGCCGCGGGCGGCGGAGTTCATGGAGCGGGAGGCGCATGCGATTGCGCACCAGTCGTACGAGCCCATTCGGATCCCGGGCCTGCTCCAGACCGAGCGCTATGTGCGGGCCCTCTTCGCCACCCACTGCCCGCCGATCGACGACGAGACGGTCGAGCACCGCGTCGCCGCGCGCATCGAGCGCGGATTGATGCCGGCCCGCAGGCCGACCGCGTACTTCAGCTTCGTGATCGAGGAGAGCACGCTGAGACGCCCCATGGGCAGCCCTGAAGTGATGAAGGAGCAGTGTGAACACCTGCTGGCCATGGGCAGGTTGCGCAATGTGGACATTCAGGTGATGCCGACGTCGCAGGGCTCGCATCCGGGCAACGACGGCCCGATTGTGCTTCTCGAATCGCCGGATCATGAGCACCATGTGTTCGAGGAGGGCCAGTCGGTCAGTCACCTGACGGGCGAGCCCGAAACGGTCAGCAGCCTGACCCAGCGACTCGGCATGATCCGTATGCAGGCTCTCGGGCCCGAGGAGTCCGCTGAGGTCATCAAGAGAGAGGCCGAGGTGTGGTGAAAACCGGGCTCGTGTGGTTCAAGTCGAGCTACAGCGACAGCGAAGGCGGCAACTGCGTCGAGGTCGCCCTCGCCTGGCGCAAGTCCACGCACAGCGACAGTGAGGGCGGCGCCTGCGTCGAGGTCGCCACCGGCCCCGACACCGTCCATGTCCGGGACTCGAAGCTCACGTCGAGCCCCGAACTCGCCGTACCGGCCCGCGCCTGGTCCGAGTTCGTCGCGCACGTCGGGGCTTGAGCTTCGGGACGCGGGATTCGAGACGCTTCAACAAGGATTGGGTGGGGGGATCGTTCCCGCCCACCCACCCCTAACTGGCCCGCACACCAGGCGAGATGACTTTTCGTGATCGAGTCGCGACGTACGGCCATGGCCGTGTAGCGTGCGCAGCAAAGAACGACCCCCATGCGGTGCTACCAACACCACACAGGGGTCTGACCTACAAGATCGTTAAGGCCCGATCTCATGGCTACTCAGCAGCTTAATCCTGCCCTGCGCCCGCCCGCGCACCCCATGGCCAATCCCGGCTACGGCAAGCGGCTCGCCCCCTCCCAAAACCCACGCCGCGCCGACGACTTCGCACATCTGCCCAGGCGTGAGGCGGAGGTCGCCGACTACATCGACCGGCAGGCCGAGGGCGCGGACATCTCGGTGAAGACGCTCGCCAAGCACGTTCCCGGCTACGGCCAGTGCGCGATGGGCACGATCCTCAAGGGCCTTTCCGCCGCCGGTCACTACCGCCGAATCCGCCAGTGCGTGACGAGCGGGTCCGGCACGAACCACTGGGTGTGGCGCTCCTACTGGTCCCGTACCGCCCGCGAGGACGCCTGGTGGGCCCGCTTCGCGGCGGGCGAGCTCGGGGCCTCGACCATCCCGGCCTCGCTGGCGCGCTCGGCGGCGTACGACCTGCTGGCCCGCCTCGGCCGTATCGAGGCGCGCCTGACGCTCTCCGCGCCGGAGTGCGCGGCGCTGGAGGCGGCGGCCGGGGTGTGGTTCGAGCGGGGAGCGAGCGAGACGCAGCTCCTGTCGGCGCTCACGGCCGGGCTCCCGGCGCACGTCTCCCACCCGTACGGCTTCGTCCGCCGCCGTCTGCTGGACAAGCTCCCACCGGAGCCGCCGGCGCCGCGCATGGTCATGGAGTGCACGGAGTGCGGCGTCCCGGCGGACCCGGCGTCGCTGCCGGGCGGCCTCTGCCGTGCCTGCACGGGCGCCGGCCCCACCGCGCACGATCTCCTGCCTCCCGCGCGCGTCCACGACCACGTGGACCAGCTGAGGGCGGCCCTGCGGTCGTAAGAAGCGCGTCTCCCTGACCCGGTGGTCTTCGCTCTGGAGACCGAGAAGCTCAAGGAGTTCGCCGACTGAGTGGGCGATAGGGTCGCACACATGTCCCGTCGTATCCCGCTGCCTCCGCCTCCGCCGCCTGCCGAGATACGGGCCTGGCCCGACCGCGAGTCGCTGCTCGCGGACCGGGCGAAAGCGATGACGGAGCTGCACCGGCGGAGCATCGACCCGAAGCGGCTGGTGCTGTTGTGGCTGACGGCGGCGGGGTTCGCGGTCGGTTGGGTCTTCTTCGAGACGTTGCTGCGGGTGGTCGCCGAGGATCCGGACCTGTTCAGCGTCCTGTTCGGCGCGATCGCCGGTCTCCTCGGTGTCGGGTGCATGATCCCGACCGGTCTCGTGGTCGGCTTCGGAATCGCCCGCGATGCGGAGATCCGCCAACGGCTCTGGCAGTGGACCGCGTTGGAGTGGGACCCGGTCAGGGACACTCGGTTCGGCTCACCCGTGCTGAGCCTGGTGTGGTTCATTCCGTCGTTCCTGTTGTGCGCGTCCGGCCTGTGGCTCTCCTTCGCCGTGCCCGCCGGCGCGAAGCCGGGCGAGGACACTCCGAACGATGTCGCGCTGCTGATGGGGCTCGGCTTCATCATGTGGCTGACCGGCCTGATCGGCGCCGCCAAAGCGGTGAGCCACTACCGCTGGGCGGTCCGGCTGGTGGCCGCAGGCTCGGCCGTCGGGACGCGTCAGCAGTACGCGACGCCCCAGGGCGGCGCGCACCGCTGACGGACCTACGCCATGTCGCGGGCGTCGGCGGCGGACGGCTGTGACCGTCTCAGTCGACGTCCTGGCCGTCGACGAGCCAGGCCGTGCCCGTGGCGGGGTGCTAGCAGCAGCCGCCATGGAGAGGCCGGACACTTCTCTGGGATCAACCGTGATGGTGGCTCCTCATGTGGGCGTGGCAGAGATCGGCAATGACCTTCAGCGTGGCCGGTGTCACGCTCTTGTCGAACGACAGGAACGCCTCCTTGAAGTGCTCGGACCGGGCACAGAGTTGGAGGGCCGTGACGGCTTGTGTGAGCAGGGGGACGACCTCCTCGTCGCAGAACGGGTGCTCGCCGTCGATGCGGGCCTGGAAGGCGGCCTCGAACGAGTCGTACTCACCGTCGTAGGCCCAGGTGTCCAGGCTCCGCAGCAGCGGGAACCGCGCCTCGGCCTCCCATCTGGCCAACGGCACCTCCGCGTGGTCCGGGGGCTGTTCGCGGTCCGCGACCCGCAGCAGCATCGCAAGCTCGGTCATGAAGACGGGCACGGTCTTGGGCGCCGCGGCGGCGGTCCACGCCTGGCGGGCGTACAGAGGGCAGGCGGCGAATCCCGAGTCGGTGAAGGTGGCCGCCATGTGGTCGAGCTGGGACGCGAGGGGCTGCATCGGCGCACGCCAGTGGGCGTCCCAGTACTCGGTGCGCAGGACGCGCCTCAGCCGCAGGACCTGCCACTCGATCGGGTCGGTGTCATGGGCGGCGAGACCGACCAGATGGAAGAGAGGACCGCTGGTGAAAATGCCTTCGGGATGCAGTGCCACGGTCGTCCCTCAGACCGGGTCGAACGACCAGAAGAGGCCGAGCTCCGTGTCGGAAACGACGATGAGACCGTAGTCGGCCGTGTACTGCGTCAGGGAGGACCAGCTGAAGGAGCGACCGGCGGCGTCCGTGGCCGTGTTCCTCTCGACGCGGTCCAGGTTGGTGTAACACTCGAACGGCTCCTGGTAGCGGACCAGCAGCGTGCGCGCGTCCTCGAAGAGGCGTTCCTGCTCTTCGGGAAAGCCCGGCGCGTTGCGCAACTGGCACCAGTCGTCCGTCAGCGCGACGAGCAGCGGTGCTGCTGTCCCGGGCTCGAACTGGTGCAGCGAGCTGTTCAGCGACTCCACCGTGGGATGGTCGAACGGGAAAGCCCGTCCGTGCCTTGCCCTCTCTTCGGCGTTGTCCCTGTCCCGGTCGAGCACGGCCCAGCCGCGTGGATCGGTGACGTCCCGGTTCATGACGGCCAGGGCGTCGAGGCGCCAGTCGGCGTGTGCTCTGGGACCGGTGGCCACGAGGGAGTACTTGTCGTCGAACAGCCTGAGTGCTGCTGCCTCCCAGGCGGCACGCGTCACGCCCGTCGTCACCGCTGACGGAGCCGTAGGGCCTGGTCGGCGAGCCGGGTCAGGTCAGGTCCGGACGTGTCGAGGTCCGCGTTGTCCGCCATCATCTCCCCTTCGCGCAGCTTTCGGAATGCTGACAACAGCCCCTGACAGCCGGGGCGTTGCGAGGGAGAGCGTGACCTCGGCTACGCCGGGTGCCCCACCAGCATCGTCGGGGCTCCCGCCACCCTCGTCAGGAACACCGTCGCCGCGTTCGGCCCGTGCGGCTTCACCTTGCGGCGCAGTTCCTCAGGCTCCACCGCGGAGCCGCGCTTCTTGACCGTCAGGTGCCCGACCTCGCGCTCCCGCAGCAGGGCCTTCAGCTTCTTCAGGTTGAAGTGGAGTTGGTCCGTGATCTCATATGCGTTCGCATAGGGCGTCGGGCGCAGCTCGTCCGAGGTGATGTACGCGATCGTCTCGTCGATCAGCCCGCCGTCCAGCGTCTCGGCGATCTCGGCGACCAGGTGGGCGCGGATGGCTGCGCCGTCCGGCTCGTACAGATAGCGGCCCACCTCGCGGACCCCGGGATTCGGCAGGTTCCGGCCGGTCAGCGCGTGCGGGCCCGGCAGGAGTGTCGCCCGTACCGTGCCCGGGGCCGTACCGAACCAGAGCACCGCCTCCTTCACGTCGCCGCCGTCCGAGATCCACTCCGCCTCCGCCTGGTCCGGGACGATCTCGTGCGGGATGCCGGGGGCGATCTTGAGGGCGGCGTGCGGGCGGGTGCGGGCGGCACCGATCGCCCAGGACAGGGACGGGGAGTACGCCTCCGGGTCGAAGATCCGGCCCCGGCCGCCGCGCCGGGCCGGGTCCACGAACACGGCGTCGTACGCGGCCGTGTCGATCTCCGTGACATCGGCGCAGCGGACGTCGATCAGGTCCGCGAGGCCCAGCTCCTCGGCGTTCGCGCGGGCTACGGCGGCGGTCAGCGGGTCCCGGTCGACGGCGAGGACCGAGATGCCCGCGCGGGCGAGGGCGAGCGCGTCACCGCCGATGCCGCTGCACAGGTCCGCGACGCTGCGCACTCCGAGGGCGGCGAAGCGTCCGGCGCGGTAGTCGGCGACCGAGCGTCGGGTGGACTGCTCGACGCCGTTCGGGGTGAAGAACATGCGGCGGGCGTCCTCGGCGCCGAATTTGGCCACAGCGCGCTGCCGCAGCCGGGCCTGCCCGAGCGCCGCCGAGACCAGGTCGGCCGGGTGCTCGCGGCGCAGCCGGGTGGCGACGGCCAGCTCCTGGGCGGGGTCGTAGGAGTCCAGGCCGGCCAGCAGCGCCCGGCCCTCCTCGGTGCGGAGGGCGGCGAAGGCGGCCAGATCGGCGGCGGGCGGATCAAGGTCGTTCACCGGGCCATTGTGGGCCAGGCGGGGGATGGTGCGCCCGTGGTGGCGGTGTCGGCCGGGTGCGCGGGCGTTGCGCTGACAGGATGCGACGCCATGCAGCTAGTACGACAAAAGGTAAAAGTAAAAGCATTTCGGGGTCGCGCGGTTCTGGCCGCGCTGCTTGTCGCCGCCGTCGGCTCCGGCTGTGCGGCAGAGGGCACAGGGAAGCAGGCGGATGCCGGTGCCTCGCGGCCCGCTGCGCCCGCTGCCGGGCAGCAGGACGGACAGCGAGCGGAGAAGGGGCCCCGGGAGGGGGCGCGGAAGGAGGCTGAGAAGGAGTCCCGGGAGGGGGCTGAGAAGGGTGCCCGGAAGGAGGCTGGGAAGGGTGCCCGGAAGGAGGCCCGGGAGGATGTCGCACGGCCGGGTGAACCCGGTGCGGCCGGGGCGCTCGCCTCGTACGTGCAGAAGGTCAAGCGCCGGCAGAAGGCCCGTGCCGCAGCCGCCAGGAAGTGGGGGCTGGAGCGCGCCCCGCTCGCCGCGCCCGCGCCGCCCGACGTCAAGCCCAAGATCACCACCCGCAAGGGATTCGAGGTCGACGGTGGCATGGAAGGCCTGCCGCCCGTCTTCACCACCGTCCCCACCGAGGACAAGGTCGTCTTCCTGACGATCGACGACGGTGCCGAGAAGGACCCCGAGCTGATCAAGATGATGACCGAACTGCAGATTCCGTACAGCGCCTTCCTCAGCGACTACGTGATCCAGGGCGACTACGGCTACTTCAAGAAGATGCAGGACACCGGGGTCTCCCTGCACAACCACACGCTCACCCACCCTTATCTGCCCGGGCTCTCCTACAAGAAGCAGCAGCGGGAGATCTGCGGCCAGCAGGACAAGCTCGAGGAGCGGTACGGCACGCTGCCCCGGCTGTTCCGTCCGCCGTACGGCAATTACAACGAGAACACCTTGCGTGCCGCCAAGTCCTGCGGGATCAAGGCCGTGCCGCTGTGGGCGGCGGAGGCCTTCCCCGATCACATGGAATGGCGTGAGTGGGACCGGGACCTGCACCCCGGCGACATCATCCTCACGCACTTCCGGGGCAAGGCGGAGTGGAAGGCGGCCATGCCCGACCTGATCCGGCGGGTCATGAAGACGGTGACCGCGAGGGGCTACGCAGTGGCGAAGCTCGAGGACTACGTCTGAGCCGGGGGCACCGGCCGGCTGCGCCATGCGGGGGTGGTCGGTGGCGGCTCAGGGAGACCCGGCCGCGTCCGGAACCGGGGCGCCTGCTGCGGCGTTGTCCGCATCGAGACCCGATCGACGCGGGCGACCACATTGGCACTCCGCTTGACCGAGTGCTAACCGCGGTCATAGTCTCGGCTCTGGCACTCCCCACCGGAGAGTGCCAACACAGCGACGGGCAGGTCCGGCACCCGCGACGACGGATCGACCTGGTCGCCACCTCAGACAGTCAAACCCCGTGAGATCTCCGAAGGGGGAGGTCGGATCGTGACGACCACCAGCTCCAAGGTTGCCATCAAGCCGCTCGAGGACCGCATTGTGGTCCAGCCGCTCGACGCCGAGCAGACCACGGCCTCTGGCCTGGTCATTCCGGACACGGCCAAGGAGAAGCCCCAGGAGGGCGTCGTCCTGGCCGTGGGCCCGGGCCGTTTCGAGAACGGCGAGCGCCTGCCGCTCGACGTCAAGACCGGCGACATCGTGCTGTACAGCAAGTACGGCGGCACCGAAGTGAAGTACAGCGGCGAGGAGTACCTCGTCCTCTCGGCCCGCGACGTGCTCGCGATCGTCGAGAAGTAAGCGAGGGTCTGGGGGCATCCAGCCCCCAGAAGGCTCCGCACCCAGATCGGCTTTGAGCTGCGCCCCTGGTCACCCCGCTGATTGCCGGGCGGCGAGGGGCGCAGTTCTTTGAGAGGACTTGAGAAGCTCCCATGGCGAAGATCCTGAAATTCGACGAGGACGCCCGTCGCGCCCTCGAGCGCGGCGTCAACAAGCTTGCCGACACGGTCAAGGTGACGATCGGCCCCCGCGGCCGCAACGTCGTCATCGACAAGAAGTTCGGCGCTCCCACCATCACCAACGACGGTGTCACGATCGCCCGTGAGGTCGAGGTCGAGGACCCGTACGAGAACCTCGGCGCCCAGCTGGTGAAGGAGGTGGCGACCAAGACCAACGACATCGCGGGTGACGGTACGACCACCGCCACCGTGCTGGCCCAGGCCCTGGTCCGCGAGGGTCTGCGCAACGTCGCCGCCGGCGCCTCCCCGGCCGCCCTGAAGAAGGGCATCGACGCCGCGGTCAAGGCCGTCTCCGACGAGCTGATCGCCACCGCGCGTCCGATCGAGGAGAAGTCCGACATCGCCGCCGTCGCCGCGCTGTCCGCCCAGGACCAGCAGGTCGGCGAGCTCATCGCCGAGGCGATGGACAAGGTCGGCAAGGACGGTGTCATCACCGTCGAGGAGTCCAACACCTTCGGGCTGGAGCTGGACTTCACCGAGGGCATGGCCTTCGACAAGGGCTACCTGTCCCCGTACATGGTGACCGACCAGGAGCGTATGGAGGCCGTCCTCGACGACCCGTACATCCTGATCAACCAGGGCAAGATCTCCTCGATCCAGGACCTGCTGCCGCTGCTGGAGAAGGTCATCCAGGCCGGCAGCTCCAAGCCGCTGCTGATCATCGCCGAGGACGTCGAGGGCGAGGCGCTCTCCACCCTGGTCGTCAACAAGATCCGCGGCACCTTCAACGCGGTGGCCGTCAAGGCCCCCGGCTTCGGTGACCGCCGCAAGGCGATGCTCGGTGACATGGCCACCCTCACCGGTGCCACGGTCATTGCGGAGGAGGTCGGCCTCAAGCTCGACCAGGCCGGTCTGGACGTGCTGGGCACCGCCCGCCGCGTGACGATCACCAAGGACGACACCACCATCGTCGACGGTGGCGGCAAGTCCGAGGACGTCACGGGCCGCATCAACCAGATCAAGGCCGAGATCGAGTCCACCGACTCCGACTGGGACCGCGAGAAGCTCCAGGAGCGCCTCGCGAAGCTGGCCGGCGGCGTGTGCGTGATCAAGGTCGGCGCCGCCACCGAGGTGGAGCTGAAGGAGAAGAAGCACCGTCTGGAGGACGCCATCTCCGCGACCCGCGCCGCGGTCGAGGAGGGCATCGTCTCCGGTGGTGGCTCCGCGCTCGTCCACGCCGTGAAGGTGCTCGAGGGCAACCTCGGCAAGACCGGCGACGAGGCCACCGGTGTCGCGGTCGTCCGCCGCGCCGCCGTCGAGCCGCTGCGCTGGATCGCCGAGAACGCCGGTCTCGAGGGCTACGTCATCACCGCGAAGGTGGCGGAGCTGGAGGCCGGTCAGGGCTTCAACGCCGCGACCGGTGAGTACGGCGACCTGGTCAAGGCCGGCGTCATCGACCCGGTCAAGGTCACGCGCTCCGCGCTGGAGAACGCCGCGTCGATCGCCTCCCTGCTGCTCACGACCGAGACCCTGGTCGTCGAGAAGCCGGCCGAGGAGGAGGCCGACCACGGCCACGGCCACGGTCACAGCCACTGATGCCGTAGGGCTCGCGTGAAGGCCCCTGTTCCCGCTGTGTGCGGGAGCAGGGGCCTTCGCCGTACGGACGACACCGCAGTGCCGCAGTGAAGCGCGGTCGCCGTCCGGACAGCAGCGAGTCGTGCGGGGTGGTCAGAACGCGCCGAGCTGCCGCATCAGGTGCAGGGCGTCGTAGTGCCACCAGCCTTCCTTGATCATCGCGTCCTCGAAGCGGAAGACCGTGGTGCCGGTCATCGTGCACTGCTTGCCGGTGGGGGCGATGCCCTGGAAGTCACCCTTGTGCGTGCCGTGCCAGGTCCACAGGGTCACCACGTCGTCGCCTTCGGTCACCTGGCGGTCGAGGTCGAAGTGGAAATCGAAGGCGTCGCGCCAGCCCTTGATGTCCTGCTTGATGCTCTGCCTGCCGATCCCGGGCTCGTCCTTGCTGATGTCGTGGTCCCGGTAGTCGGCGGCGAACACCTCGTCCACCCCGTCCAGGTTGCCGCCGACGATGATCTCGTGGAAGCAGCGGCGGGCGGTTGCCGCGTTCATCTGCTCGTCCCGGACCACATCGAGGTCGGTGAAGGACGGCATGCCGTCGCACAGAGCCACCATCTCCTGGAAGGTCTTCTCGGTCTCCGGGAGGTGGGAGTTCTTCATCGCTTTCTCGTACGAGTCGAACTCGACTATCTCGACGTAGTGGGACGCGTCGGAGCGGTCCCTGCCGGTGAGGGTGTGGCTGGCGGTCCGCTTGCCCTGGGTCGCCTCGGCCCACCTGTCCATGAGCGTGTTCATGTCTTCGGGCTTTGTGGTCCTGTATTCAACTAGCTGTACGAACTTCATGGCGCCTCCCCGCATTCGATGGGATACGTCCATTTTAGTGATGTTCGCCCCTCCTGCCGGGTCAGGCCGAGTAGCCCAGCGCGGCCGGCTGGACCGGGTCGGCGAACGGCAGGCCGGCCGCGAACCGCTCCACCTCGTCCAGGGCCTGATCGGCCAGTCGGTGCAGCTCGCCGCCCAGTGAGCCGGCGATGTGCGGGGTGAGCAGCACATTCGGCAGGCTGTACAACGGCGAGCCGGGCGGCGGCAGTTCGGGATCGGTCACATCCAGCACGGCATCCAGCCGGCCCGCGATCAGCTCGCTGAGCAGCGCGTCCTCGTCGACCAGGGAGCCGCGCGCGGTGTTGATCAGGGTTGCCCCGTCCCGCATCAGCCCCAACTGCCAGGCGCCGATCATATGGCGGGTGGCCGGCAGCTCAGGGGCATGCACGGTGACGATGTCCGCGCGGGCGCAGAGCTCGTCCAGCTCGGTGCGCAGGACGCCGAGCGCGGTGGCCTCGGTGGCGTCGACATACGGGTCGTACAGCAGAACCTGCAGATCGAACGGGCGCAGCAGCTCGATCACGCGCCGCCCGACACGCGAGGCGCCGACGACCCCGACCGTGCGTCCGTAGTTGCCGGCGTCCTCGAACTCCGGGTGCCAGTCGTACCGGGCCTGCAGCTGCCCGTACCGCTGGGCCGAGTGCAGGACCCGCTTCCCGGCGAGCAGGATGGCGGCCAGCGTGTACTCCGCGACGGGCAGCGAGTTGGCCGCAGCCGCCGACGCGACGGCGATGCCCCGCTTCCAACAGGCTTCGGTCACATGGTGCTTGACGCTTCCCGCTGCGTGGACGACCGCGCGCAGTCGGGGGGCTTCGGCCAGCACCTCGGTGGTCAGGGCGGGTGCGCCCCAACAGGTCAGCAGCACCTCGGCGTCGGCGAGGGCGTCGGCCAGGGGCGGCTCGGGAGCGGTCAGGTCGTGGGCGATCCGACGCGGGTCGGTGCGGGTGAGTGCGGTGAGACGGTCGAGGTGTCGGTCGGTGAACAGCCGTTCGGCGATGCCCGGGCCCATCGCCAGCAGCAGGGCGGGGCGGTCAGCGGTTGTGTGGTCCATGACGCGGGCTCCTCTTCTGCGAGTGATGCCGGTCGTTGCTTCGCCCGGCCCCAGGGCCGGACTCATCGGGGCCGGGGCCGTCCGCGCCGTACAAGGCGCGCATCGCAGCCGCGGCAGCAGTGACAGATGGCAGCGCGCCTCGTCCGTGGCGGATGGCCCCTTCGCCGGGCCGCTCGTGGAGCGGCCGGCCGCGGACCTACTGCGGACCGTACTTGCGTCCCGCCCGGGAGCTGACCCCGCCGAGCAGCCCGCGCGGCGCCAGCTTCACCACGCCCATCAGCGCCTTGTACCGCGCGTCCGGGATCGAGAGCGTCTTTCCCCGGGCCAGGTCGGACAGTGCCGTCGCCACCAGCTTGTCGGCGTCCAGCCACATCCAGCCGGGGATGTTGTCCGTCCCCATCCCGGCCCGCTCATGGAACTCCGTCCGCACGAACCCCGGGCACAGCGCCATCAGCCGCACCCCCGAACCCGCCAGATCCCGTGCCGCTCCCTGGGTGAACTGCACCACCCACGACTTGGACGCGCCGTAGGTGCCGCGCGGCACGAACGCCGCCACCGACGCCACATTGACCACACCGCCCCGCCCGCGCTCCCGCATCGCCTCCGCCGCCGCCGCGGTCAGCCGCAGCACGGCCTCGCAGTGCACCTTGAGCATCGTCAGCTCATCGGTCATGGAGACCTCGAGGAAGCGTCCCTTGTTGCCGAACCCGGCGTTGTTGACCAGCAGATCGATCGGGTCCTTCCGGTCGGCCAGACGCCGGGCGACCGCCTCGATCCCGCCCTCCTCGGACAGGTCCGCGGTCAGCACCTCCGCCTCGATGCCGTGCTTGTCGTGCAGCTCGGTGGCCTGCTCCTGCAGCCGCTTGGTGTCACGAGCCACCAGCACCAGGTTCCGTCCCTCGACGGCGAGCCGCCGTGCGAACGCAGCGCCGATGCCCGCGGTCGCTCCCGTAATCAGTGCAGTCGTCATAGGCGGCACGTTAGTGCCCCACGTGTGAGTGCGGCGTACGCACCGTGCCCGCCTTCTGGCCCTTCTCGACGACCACGAACTGGCCCATCATCCCTATGTCCTCGTGGTACAGCAGGTGACAGTGGTACATGTACGGGGTGTCCGGATCGGCCGGCCCGGTGAACCGCATAGCGAGCTTCACGGTCTGACTGCCCGGCACGAACACCGTGTCCTTGGCCCCGCGCAGTTCCGGCGGCGGCTGCTTGCCGTCCACCTCCAGCACCCGGAACTGCACGTCGTGGACATGGAAGTTGTGTGGGACGCCGTCGTCGTTGCGCACCGTCCAGGTCTCGGCCGTGCCGCGGACGACGGTCTCGTCTATCCGGTCCATGGCCATCGGCCGACCGTTTATCCCCGACATCAACAGACCGAAGGACCGCTCGCGCACCGAGTCCGAGCCGTCCGGCACCTCAGGCTCGCCGAGCCTGGCGGGGATGCCGGGGGAGGGCCGCAAGGTGTCCTTGGCACGCAACTCCAGCACGTCGAACGTGTCGTCCGCGCCGCTGAACCGGCTCTGCCAGAAGTCCCCGTAGTTCGTCTGCGGGTAGCTGCGCAGTACGGTCCGCTCGCCCGGCTTCATCCGTACCACCGTCTCGGCACGCTCGCCCGGCGACAGCTGGATCCGGTCGAGGGCGACCGCCTTCTCCAGGAGTCCGCCGTCAGTGCCGACCAGTGAGAACTTCCTGTTGTCGGCGAATCCGAAGTCATAGGTTCGGGCGGTCGAGGCATTGAGCAGCCTCAGCCGCACCAGCTCGTCGCCGACCTCCTTGTACGGGTCGAGGGTGCCGTTGACCATGGTCCGGTCGCCGAGGAAGCCGACGTTGCGCATCAGCTTGTGGCCGCTGTCGAACTTCGCGCCGTCGAAACGAACGTCCTGCACGATGACCGGCAGATCGTCCACCCCGTACCGCTTCGGCAGCGCGAGCCGTGCCGACTGCGCGTCGTCGAGCAGGAACATCCCGGCCAGTCCGCGCTGCACATGCCGCTCTGTCCTGCCGTGCGGATGCGGGTGGTACCAGAGGCTGGCGGCCGGCTGGTCCACGGTCCAGTGCGGGCTCCAGGTCGCGCCGGGCGCGATCATCTGGTGCGGGCCGCCGTCCATCTTCGCGGGCAGATGCATACCGTGCCAGTGCACGGTGGACTCCTCGCCCAGCTTGTTCCTGATCCTCACCTGGACCTTCTCGCCCCGCTCCGCGCGCAGCGTCGGCCCGAGGAAGGCCCCGTTGAATCCCCAGGTGGGCGTCTTCAGTCCCGGCCTGAACTCCTTCTGACCGGCCTGCATCGTCAGGTCGAAGACCCGGGTGCCATCTCTCTTCACCGTGGACTTCGCGAGCGGCGGTATGGCGAGCTCACGGCTGAAACCGGCGCCGACGTTGGACACCTTGGCGTCCGAGAACAGCCAGAGTGAACCGCCGCCGAGCGCCAGGCCAACGATCACGACAAGGGTCGTGAGAGTGATGAGGACGCGCTTGAAGCGAGACATGCTTCCAGCGTCCCGGCCGGCACTCGCGGGCACATCGGGGACCGCCCCCAGCCGCCCCCCAGTCAACTTCCGGGGCGTCTAGGGGATTTCCCCTATATGACGGAGTCGGGCACCGCGCCGTGCTTGGCCACGTACGCGCGCGCGTCCCGCAGAAGCCCGGTGTGGAGCGCCTCTCCGGCCGCCAGCACCTTCGGCAGCAGTGAACGTTCCACCGTCTCGGAGCGGAAGGCCATCACGACGGTCACGTCGTGCCCGGGCCGGTGCACGATCTCGACCGGGTCGCCGGCGCGGATCTCGCCGGGCTCGATCACCCGCAGATATGCGCCGGGTGCGCAGTCCTGCGTGAAGCGCTTGACCCAGCCCTTCTCGCCCAGCCGGCTCGCGAACGTCCGGCAGGGGATGCGGCCGCTCGTCACCTCGAGCACCAGCTCGTCGCCGATCCGCCAGCGCTCCCCGATCCGCGCGCCGCTCACGTCCACCCCGCTGGTGGTGAGGTTCTCGCCGAACGAGCCGTTGGGCAGCGGCCGGCCGAGCTCCTTCTCCCACCGGTCGAGATCCTCGCGCGCAAAGGCGTACACCGCCTGGTCGGTGCCGCCGTGATGGCGCAGGTCGCTGACCGCGTCCCCGGCCAGACCGCTCCCGCCCTGACCCTTGGGGCCCGGATCCGTGACGCGGACGGCTCCGTCGACCGGACGCTTGTCGATGCCGGTCGCGCCGTTGTCGGCGTAGTCGACGGTCCTGAGCTGCCCCACGTTCACGGTCAGAAGCTTCATGCCGGTCACGGTAATGGGTGTTCCCTCAAACAGGCCACTCGAGAATGCCGCCTTTCTCCAAGGCTCCCTTATGCTCGACGGGTGATCGAAGCCCGTCATCTCCGCGTCCTGCGTGCTGTCGCCGCCACCGGTTCCTTCTCCGCGGCCGCTCGGGAACTGGGCTGCACACAACCTGCGGTCAGCCAGCAGATGAAGGCGCTCGAGACCTCCGCCGGCACTCCGCTGCTGATCCGCACGGGCCGTGAGATGCGCCTGACCCAGGCCGGCGAGGCGCTGGTACGCCATGCGGCGGGCATCCTCGCCGGGCTCACCGCGGCCGAGGAGGAGATCGCCGCCATCGCCGGTCTGCGGGCGGGAAGAGTCCGGTTGGTCTCGTTCCCCAGCGGCAGCTCGACGCTGGTGCCCACGGCACTCGCGGCGCTGCGCGCCGCCCACCCCGGCACCCGGGTCTCACTCGTCGACGCCGAACCGCCCCGCTCGGTCGAGATGCTGCGCGACGGCGACTGCGATGTGGCGCTCGCATTCCGGTACGGCGAAGCGGCCGGCGCGGACGCGGAGTGGGCCGACCTGGTCGTCCGTCCTCTGCTCACCGACCGGCTCGTCGGCCTGGTCCCCGAGGGGCACCGGCTCGCCGAGGCGGACACTGTCGCCATCGGCGATCTCGCGGACGAGCCGTGGATTGCGGGCTGCCCGCGCTGCCGCCGCCAGCTCGTCGACGTCTGCGAGGAGGCGGGCTTCACCCCCCGGATCGACTTCGCCACCGACGACTACCCGGCGGTGGTCGGCCTGGTCGGCGCGGGCCTGGGCGTCGCGGTGCTGCCCGAGCTCGCCATCGAGTCCGTACGCCCCAGGGGTGCCCGCACGGTCACCGTCGAACCGGCGGTCGCCCGCGAGATCGTCGCCCTCACGCTTGCGGATCTGGCCCAGGTTCCTGCGGTCGCCGCGACCCTCGACGAGCTGACCCGCGCCGCCGCCCGCTGACGGACCCGCCGTGCGGCGCCCCGTCGTGACCGTTCACCGCCCGAACATGCCGCACCGACCCCCAGGTGCGCCGGGAGTCGGTGCAGGAACGTTTCTTCGGTAAGGGGCGAGGGTGCGGGTGTCAGCCGTGCGGAGCACCTCCTGCGCTCGTGGCCGGGATCAGCCGATGGCGTGCGCGCCCCATGAGCTCCTCGCGCTCGTCCTCCGTCAGGCCGCCCCAGACGCCGTACGGCTCGCGCACCGCCAGCGCATGCGCCGCACACTCCGCCCGGACCGGGCACCTCATGCAGACCTCTTTCGCCGAGTTCTCACGCGCGCTTCGCGCTGCGCCCCGCTCACCCTCCGGGTGGAAGAAGAGCGAGCTGTCGACCCCGCGGCATGCCGCGAGGAGCTGCCAGTCCCACAGATCGGCGTTGGGTCCGGGAAGGCGAGAGAAATCTGCCATAGCGCATGTCCCCTTGAAACCGTGCTGAGTGGATACAGGACAGGTCGGACCGGACGGGCTCCCGGCCCCATGCCTGCCGGATCGGGCACCCGCGCCGTGCCAACGACCGTACATCTACTATGTAAGTAGATGTAAATATGACTCATTGCGAATCTAGTCATAGACACTGCAAAAAGGGAAGGAAAGCCGCTGAATGGGGCATAGCCTCTGGGTGGAGGGTGGATGATCTGCGGCACCTCGCCCCGTGCGCGCCCCTCGCGTTGTGTGCCGAAGGCGCCCGCCCGACCCGTAACTCTTTCGAGTGACCGTCGTTGAGAGTGCGGAGGCGGTTGAAACAACAAGCTCTAGGGCACATGTCCGAGAGCGTTCAACCGCACAGGTGACGAAACGTACCCAGCCTGGAGGCACAAGGTGACGCGCATCAGCTGCGGAGGGCGGCCATGACATCCGTCCTCGTCTGCGACGACTCCCCGCTTGCCCGAGAGGCGCTCCGCCGGGCGGTTGCGACCGTGCCCGGTGTCGAGCGCGTGACGACCGCGGCCAACGGCGAGGAAGTCCTCCGCCGCTGGGGCGCCGATCGTTCGGATCTGATTCTGATGGACGTACGCATGCCCGGACTGGGCGGCGTCGAGACCGTCCGCCGGCTGCTTTCCGCCGACCCCGGCGCCCGGATCATCATGCTCACCGTCGCCGAGGACCTCGACGGTGTCGCGCTCGCGGTGGCCGCCGGAGCCCGCGGATATCTGCACAAGGACGCCTCGCGCGCCGAGCTGCGCGCGACGGTCACCCAGGCGCTGGCCGATCCCACCTGGCGGCTCGCCCCGCGGCGGCTGCGCTCGGCCGAGATGGGCGCTGCGCCCACGCTCACCGCGCGTGAGATCCAGGTGCTCGAGGGCATGAGCCACGGCCGGTCGAACGCCGAGATCGGACGTGAGCTCTTCCTGTCCGAGGACACGGTCAAGACGCACGCCAGGCGCCTGTTCAAGAAGCTCGGTGCCTCGGACCGGGCGCATGCGGTGGCGCTCGGATTCCGCTGGGGCCTGGTCCGCTAGGTCCCGGAGGAGTGGGCTGCCCTTGGGGTACGGCAAACCCCGCCCGTTCGTATGCGGGCGGGGTGACGCATGCTCGAGGGCATCCGTTTCCCGCGCGATGCCGCATGCTTGAGATGTGGAGTTCCTCGGGGACGTGTCGGTCGAGCGGGAGGGGAGGGCGCACGAGATGACTTCTGGCGTGCCAACTCATAACGCTTCGGTGCACAAGTACGGACGCAGTGCGACGGACCAGCCGCCGCCAAGGCACCATGGACCGATGCGTGACGACGAGGCGGCGACCGCCCAGGGGGCCATCGGTGCGCTGGTGCACCGTGCCGTCGACGGCGACGAGCAGGCCACGCACGACCTGCTCGCGCATGTGCACCCGCTCGCGCTGCGTTTCTGCCGCTCGCGTCTCAACCGGCTGCCCGGCGACGCGCGCCACTTCGTGGAGGACCTCGCACAGGAGGTCTGCGTCGCGGTGCTGATGGCGCTCCCGCGCTACAAGGACACCGGGCGGCCGTTCGAGGCGTTCGTCTTCGCCATCGCCTCCCACAAGGTCGCCGATCTGCAGCGTGCCGCCATGCGGCATCCGGGCTCGACGGCCGTGCCGTCCGACGAGATGCCCGAGCGGCCGGACGACTCGCTCGGCCCCGAGGAGCGCGCGCTGCTCAGCGACGACGCGGAGTGGGCCAAGAAGCTCCTCGCCAATCTGCCGGAAAATCAGCGGGAGCTGCTGGTGCTGCGGGTCGCGGTGGGCCTGACCGCCGAGGAGACCGGCCAGATGCTGGGGATGTCGCCGGGCGCTGTCCGGGTGGCGCAGCACCGCGCGCTCAGCAGACTGCGGGCGCTCGCCGAGCAGTGAACCGCAGGTCGGTCGCGTCCGTTAGAAATATCGTCCGTAGAAATATCCAAAGCTGCTTGCTGATCTTGATCGTGGAATGAGACGGCTGCTGAGCCCGTTAGCATGGACATCCGCACCGATCAAGGCCATTGGGGAAGGTGTCATGACCAACGTCGACGGAGTGCCCGAGAAATTCGCGACACTCGGGCTGACCTACGACGATGTGCTGCTGCTGCCGGGTGCCTCTGACATGGCGCCCGACCAGATCGACACCTCCTCGTACATCTCGAAGAACGTGCGGGTGAACATCCCGCTGCTGTCCGCCGCCATGGACAAGGTGACCGAGGCGCGTATGGCCATCTCCATGGCCCGCCAGGGCGGCGCCGGTGTGCTGCACCGCAATCTCTCGATCGCCGACCAGGCCAACCAGGTCGACCTGGTCAAGCGCTCCGAGTCCGGCATGGTCACCGACCCGATCACGGTGAACCCGGACGCGACGCTTGCCGACGCCGACCGGCTGTGCGCCAAGTTCCGTATCAGCGGTGTGCCGGTCACGGACGGCGCGGGCAAGCTGCTGGGCATCGTCACCAACCGTGACATGGCCTTCGAGTCGGACCGCGGCCGACAGGTGCGCGAGGTCATGACCCCGATGCCGCTGGTCACCGGCAAGGTCGGGATCTCCGGTGTGGACGCCATGGAGCTGCTGCGCCGGCACAAGATCGAGAAGCTTCCGCTGGTCGATGACGCGGGCATCCTCAAGGGCCTGATCACGGTCAAGGACTTCGTGAAGGCCGAGCAGTACCCGAACGCCGCCAAGGACAAGGAAGGCCGGCTGCTCGTCGGCGCCGCCGTCGGTGTCGCGGGAGACGCGTACGAGCGCGCCCAGGCACTGGTCGAGGCGGGCGTCGACTTCATCGTCGTCGACACCGCACACGGCCACTCCAAGCTGGTCGGCGACATGGTCGCCAAGATCAAGTCGAACTCGGCCGTCGACGTCATCGGCGGCAACATCGCCACCCGCGACGGCGCCCAGGCGCTCATCGACTCCGGCGTCGACGGCATCAAGGTCGGCGTGGGCCCGGGCTCCATCTGCACCACCCGCGTGGTCGCCGGTATCGGCGTCCCGCAGGTCACCGCGATCTACGAGGCCGCGCTCGCGGCCAAGGCGGCCGGCGTACCGGTGATCGGTGACGGCGGGCTGCAGTACTCCGGCGACATCGCGAAGGCGCTGGTCGCGGGCGCGGACACGGTCATGCTGGGCTCGCTTCTCGCAGGCTGCGAGGAGTCCCCCGGCGAGCTGATGTTCATCAACGGCAAGCAGTTCAAGTCGTACCGCGGCATGGGCTCGCTGGGCGCCATGCAGTCCCGTGGCGACCAGCGCTCGTTCTCGAAGGACCGGTACTTCCAGGAGGGTGTCGCCTCCGACGAGAAGCTGGTGCCCGAGGGCATCGAGGGCCAGGTGCCCTACCGCGGCCCGCTCTCCGCCGTCGTCCACCAGCTGGTGGGCGGTCTGCGCCAGTCGATGTTCTACGTCGGCGGGCGCACGGTGCCGGAGCTGCAGGACCGCGGCCGGTTCGTCCGGATCACCTCGGCGGGACTCAAGGAGAGCCACCCGCACGACATCCAGATGACCGTCGAGGCACCGAACTACAGCAAGCTGTAGCGCACACGTCCGCAGGGGCGGTTCCGGCTCACCGGGACCGCCCCTGACGTGTGTGTCGGGGATACTGGTAGGCGCAGACGTAGAGGGAAAGGCCACACAACGTGACTGAGATCGAGATCGGGCGCGGCAAGCGCGGCCGCCGGGCGTACGCGTTCGATGACATCGCCGTCGTACCGAGCCGGCGCACGCGGGACCCGAAGGAGGTCTCGATCGCCTGGCAGATCGACGCCTACCGCTTCGAGCTGCCGTTCCTGGCGGCCCCGATGGACTCCGTGGTCTCCCCGCAGACCGCGATCCGCATCGGTGAGCTCGGCGGTCTGGGCGTACTGAACCTCGAGGGACTGTGGACCCGTTACGAGGACCCGCAGCCGCTGCTCGACGAGATCGCCGACCTGCCGACGGAGACCGCCACCCGTCGTCTGCAGGAGATCTACGCCGCCCCGATCAAGGAGGAGCTGATCGGGCAGCGTCTGAAGGAGGTGCGCGACTCCGGTGTCGTCACGGCCGCCGCGCTCTCGCCGCAGCGCACCGCGCAGTTCTCGAAGACCGTCGTCGACGCGGGCGTGGACCTCTTCGTCATCCGCGGCACGACCGTCTCCGCCGAGCACGTCTCCGGTGCCGCCGAACCGCTGAACCTCAAGCAGTTCATCTACGAACTCGACGTCCCGGTCATCGTCGGCGGCTGCGCCACCTACACCGCCGCCCTGCACCTGATGCGCACCGGCGCGGCGGGCGTCCTGGTCGGCTTCGGCGGCGGCGCCGCGCACACCACGCGTAACGTGCTGGGCATCCAGGTGCCGATGGCGACCGCCGTCGCCGATGTGGCCGCGGCCCGCCGCGACTACATGGACGAGTCCGGCGGCCGGTACGTCCACGTCATCGCGGACGGCGGCGTGGGCTGGTCCGGCGACCTGCCGAAGGCGGTCGCGTGCGGCGCCGACGCGGTGATGATCGGATCCCCGCTGGCGCGCGCGACGGACGCGCCCGGCAAGGGGCACCACTGGGGCATGGAGGCCGTGCACGAGGACGTGCCGCGCGGCAAGCTCGTGGACCTGGGCATCGTCGGCACCACGGAGGAGATCCTGACCGGGCCCTCGCACAGCCCTGACGGGTCGATGAACTTCTTCGGGGCGCTGCGCCGGGCGATGGCGACGACGGGTTACAGCGAACTCAAGGAGTTCCAGCGTGTCGAGGTGACGGTGGCGGACTCGCAGCACAAGCGCTGACCGCTCTTCGTACGTACGCGTGGGGCCCGGCACCTTCAAGGTGCCGGGCCCCACGCGTTGTGGTGCGTCGATCAGGCGTCGGCCTTCTTGGCACCGGCGAACGCGGTGATCGCGGCGATGCCGAGGAAGACATAGGTCATGCCGTCGGCCGCCTTCTTCCAGACCTCCGTCAGCAGGCTGAACTCGTCGAAGAACACCTCGGTGAAGGAGGCACCGGTGCCATCGGCGAAGATCATCGCGATGGCGACCAGCTGACCCAGGTACACCGCACCGATGGCGAGCACCGCGCTGACGACGGGCAGTACCGGGTTGCGGCCGCCGGCCTTGGCGGCGGCGAAGCCGATGAGGAAGCCGACGCCGACGGCGGCGTAGCCGATTTCCTTCTCGATGGCTCCGCCGATGGCGCCGTACGCACCGGCGGCGACCAGCGCGGCGACGAACGCGACGAGCAGGCCCAGGCCGACGTTGTTGCGGACGGGCGCCGGCGGCGGGGCCGGGGCGAACTGGTCGCCTCCGGCGAACGGGTTGCCGGACGGCGGCGGAACGGGCTGGCTCATGTCGGATGTCCCCCAGGGATCAAGGCACGTCGTACGACTGTGCGACGCGGCGGACGGACATTAGCAGCCCGCAGCGACAATGGGGCACTTGGTTATCCGGTTGTGCCTTTGGCCGGCGCGCCGTAGCGCGTTGCTGCGCCTGATACGGCGTCGGCTCGGCCGCGAGCGCTCATAGGCGGTGCGCCGCGCCGATCGGGGTGGCGCCGCGGGTGTCCAGCAGCAACTGGGCCTTGACGGCGAGTCCTTGGAGGTCGTACGTGCGGTGGTGCTGGAGCAGGACCGTCAGGTCGGCTCCGGCTGCCGCCTCGTAGAGCGAGTCCGCCCGGGGGACCGGAAGTTCACCCACGCGCCAGTGGGGGACGTAGGGGTCGTGGTAGCTGACTGCGGCGCCGAGATTCATCAGACGGCGGGCGATCTCGTAGGCGGGGGAGGCCTCCAGGTCGGCGAGGTCCGGCTTGTACGTGATGCCGAGGAGCAGCACGCGGGCCCCACGCGCCGACTTGCCGTGCTCGTTGAGGAGGGTGGCGCAGCGCTGGATCACGTACTGCGGCATCCGGGTGTTGATCTCCCGGGCGAGACCGACCATGCGCAGGGGGCGGCCGGGGGCTCCGCCGGTGTGCGGGAGGAAACCGGGGTCGAGGGGGACGTCGTGGCCGCCGACGCCCGGGCCCGGGCGGAAGGCCTGGAAGCCGAACGGCTTGGTCTCGGCGCAGCGGATGACGTCCCACAGGTCCACACCGAGGTCGTGGCAGAGCACCGCCATCTCGTTGACCAGGGCGATGTTGACGTGCCGGAAGTTCGTTTCGAGGACCTTGACGGTCTCCGCCTCGCGCGGGCCACGGGCGCGGACCACCTTGTCGGTGAGGCGGCCGTAGAAGGCGGCGGCCGATTCTGTGCAGGCCGGAGTGAGACCGCCGATCACCTTGGGGGTGTTGGCGTAGCCGTGGGAACGCCTGCCGGGGTCCACCCGACTGGGGGAATACGCCAGATGGAAGTCGCGGCCGGCGCGCAGGCCCGACCCCTGCTCGAGCAGCGGGCGGAGGAAGCCCTCCGTCGTGCCCGGCTGGACGGCCGATTCGAGCAGGACGGTGGTGTGCGGGCGCAGTCGCGCCGCGAGGGTGTGGGCGGCGTCGGCGACCGCGCTGAGGTCCAGGGTCCCGTCGGCGGACAGGGGGGTGGGCGCGCAGATGACAGCCGTGCGTACGCGGCCGAGCTCGGCCGGATCGGTGGCGGTCCGGAATCCGGCGGACAGCATCCGGCGGACGTCGGCAGGGGTGACGCCGCCCGCCGGGTCGGCAAGCCGGTGTGGATCGAGGTCGTAGCCGACGGTTTCGATGCCGGCGCCGACGGCTGCCTGGGCGAGAGGCAGACCGAGGTGGCCGAGTCCGACGACGGCGAGATCTGCGGGCATGGAAGTGGCCGTCCTTCCCTTAACCGGAGGGGGCAGTGAGCGCAAGCCCTGTGGGCAGAACGAGCAAGCGCAATGTCAGACTAGGCGTAAATATGACCGATATGCCGGATTGTGTGCTCGTGGTCGGCCGAGTGTTATCCACAGGCGGTGGCTGAAGTTGCGGAGTGCGGACAGAATCGATGGTGTGAGCCCGACCACAGCAGGGACCACACGGGGGCGACGGGAGGCAGCAGTGAGGACAGCGACACTGGGACCCGCGCAGCGCGTCGAGGCGCTCGCCGGGATGGCCGAGCGTGAACTGGACGTGCTGGTCGTGGGCGCGGGCGTCGTCGGCGCCGGGACTGCGCTGGACGCCGCGACACGCGGGCTGTCGACCGGGCTCGTCGAGGCGCGCGACTGGGCGTCCGGCACGTCGAGCAGGTCGAGCAAGCTGATCCACGGCGGGCTGCGCTATCTGGAGATGCTCGATTTCGCGCTGGTCCGGGAGGCACTGAAGGAGCGCGGTCTGCTGCTGGAGCGGCTCGCCCCGCATCTGGTGAAGCCGGTCCCCTTCCTCTACCCCCTCCAGCACAAGGGCTGGGAGCGGCTGTACGCCGGATCGGGTGTCGCGCTGTACGACGCGATGTCGGTGTCCTCGGGCCATGGGCGAGGACTGCCGGTCCACCGCCACCTCTCACGGAAGGCCGCGCTGCGGGTCGCGCCCGCGCTGAAGAAGGACTCCCTGGTGGGAGCGTTGCAGTACTACGACGCACAGATGGACGACGCCCGCTATGTGGCCACCCTGGTGCGCACCGCCGCGAGCTACGGGGCCCAAGTCGCCAGCCGGGCCAGGGTGATCGGCTTTCTGCGGGAGGGCGAGCGGGTCGTCGGGGCCCGGGTGCAGGACGTCGAGGCCGGCGGGGAGTACGAGATCCGGGCCCACCAGATCGTCAACGCCACGGGCGTGTGGACGGACGACACGCAAGCGCTGATCGGGGAACGGGGCCAGTTCCATGTGCGGGCCTCCAAGGGCATTCACCTGGTGGTACCCAAGGACCGGATCCACTCCGCGACCGGGCTGATCCTGCGCACCGAGAAGTCCGTGCTGTTCGTCATCCCGTGGGGGCGGCACTGGATCGTGGGCACGACGGACACGGACTGGGATCTGGACAAGGCGCATCCGGCAGCGTCCAGCGCCGACATCGACTATCTGCTGGAGCACGTCAATTCGGTGCTGGCCGTGCCGCTCACCAGGGACGATGTGGAGGGTGTGTACGCGGGACTGCGGCCGCTGCTCGCCGGCGAGTCGGACGCGACCAGCCAATTGTCGCGGGAGCACACGGTGGCACACCCGGTGCCGGGGCTCGTGGTGGTCGCGGGCGGCAAGTACACGACGTACCGGGTGATGGCGAAGGACGCGGTGGACGCGGCCGTCCACGCGCTCGACCAGCGGGTGGCCGGGTGTGTCACCGAGGACATCCCGCTGCTCGGCGCCGAGGGCTACCGCGCCCTGTGGAACGCGCGGGCGAGGACAGCCGCGCGGACGGGGCTTCATGTGGTGCGGGTGGAGCATCTGTTGAACCGCTACGGCTCCCTCAGCGAGGAGCTGCTCGCGCTGATAGCCGAGGATCCGAGTCTGGGTGAGCCGCTGGGGGGCGCGGACGACTATCTGCGTGCCGAGATCGTCTACGCGGCCTCGCACGAAGGCGCCCGGCACCTGGACGACGTCCTGACCAGGCGCACCAGGATCTCGATCGAGACGTTCGACCGGGGGACGAGGTGCGCGCGCGAGTGCGCGGAGCTGATGGCACCGGTGCTGGGGTGGGACAAGGAGCAAGTCGAGAAGGAAGTGCAGCACTACGAGAAGAGGGTGGAGGCCGAGCGGGAGTCGCAGCGCCAGCCGGACGACCTGACCGCGGACGCGGCACGCCTGGGAGCGCCGGACATCATCCCCATCTGAGAGCGGGGGTGCCCCTGCCCGGCCCGGGTTCCGTCGACCCTGACCCTGATACGACGGAATTCAGCCACATGGCAAGGGAGTTGGGGACCGGACCGGTGCGGGGTGGCCCCTCCTGCGACCAGCGCAGGGGTGCATCGGACGTGGTCGTCACCCGGCCGCCGCCGGGCGAGTCCCGGCAGACGGCGGACCCGGGATCAATACCGGTCCCGGAGTAAGGGACAATGGGGGCTCTGCCAGGGCGGGTTACCGCATCGCGCGGGAAGCGGCGGGCGCGGGCGAAGATCAGGGATCGCAGAGGGGACGCATGTCGGAGGCTGAGCAGTCGCGGGAGCCCCAGCGGGACACGGCCGAGGAGCCGCGCGAGTCCCGGGAGTCCCAGGAGGTTGCGGGGGTGGAGCCCGTCGGGGCGTCCGGCACGACCTCCGGCGAGCCCTCGGGGGACATGTCCCAGGAACGATCCGCCGAGCCGGAACAGGTCGCCGACACGGAATCCGCGGGCGCGGACGACGCGGCCGCCGAGCGTGGTGACGCGGTGGCGGACCGGGGCGCATCGGCCGACCCCGGGTCTGCGGATGCCGGGGCCGCGGATGTCGCACCGGACTCGGCAGGCACGTCCGGCTCCCGGGACGCAGGCGCGAAGGACTCGCCGGGCGGGCAGGAATTGGCCGGTTCGGACTCACCTGCGCAGGCCGGGCAGGCGTCGCCCGAGGCGGGAGCTCACGGTGCGGCGGACGTGGCCCCGAAGGCGGCGGGTGCGGATCGTGCTGCTGTGGCCGACAGTGTGACGGGTGCTGGCTCCGGGGCTGCCCGTGCTGATGGAGCGTCCGCAGGGCGGGGTGTGGCGCCGGCGGGTGCCGGCTCTGAGAGGGAAGCGGGCAGCAGCCCGGTGGCCAAGGCCGATGCCGACGCTCCAGCGGTCAAGGCCGGTGCTGATGGAGCGTCCGCAGGGCGGGGCAGCGCGTCGGGCGGGGGCGTGAAGGGTGCCAGGTCCAGCGGTTCCGCGGCGTCGGCCGAGGGCGTGAAGAACACTCAGAACGCAGCTGCCAAGAGCGCGGGCTCCGCCGCAGCCACCGGAAGTGCCGACCGAAGCGCCCAGGGCGCGGGCTCCGCCGGCGGGCGGTTGCTCGCCGGACGGTACCGGCTGGGCGGGGTCCTCGGGCGCGGCGGTATGGGGACCGTCTGGCGGGCCGTGGACGAGACCCTCGGACGGACCGTCGCGGTCAAGGAGCTGCGGTTCCCCAACAGCATCGACGAGGACGAGAAGCGCCGTCTGATCACGCGTACCCTCCGCGAGGCCAAGGCGATCGCCCGGATCCGCAACAACAGCGCGGTGACGGTGTTCGACGTCGTAGACGAGGACGACCGCCCCTGGATCGTGATGGAGCTTGTCGAGGGCAAGTCCCTCGCCGAAGCCATCCGCGAGGACGGCACCCTCACCCCGCGCCGCGCCGCCGAGGTCGGTCTCGCCATCCTCGACGTGCTCCGATCCGCGCACCGCGAGGGCATCCTGCACCGCGACGTGAAGCCGTCCAACGTCCTGATCGCCGAGGACGGCCGGGTCGTGCTGACCGACTTCGGCATCGCCCAGGTCGAGGGCGACCCGTCGATCACCTCCACCGGCATGCTCGTCGGCGCCCCCTCGTACATCTCGCCCGAGCGCGCCCGCGGTCACAAGCCCGGCCCCGCCGCCGACCTGTGGTCGCTGGGCGGACTGCTGTACGCGAGCGTCGAGGGCTGCCCGCCGTACGACAAGGGATCGGCCATCGCGACGCTGACCGCCGTGATGACCGAGCCGCTCGACCCGCCGAAGAACGCGGGCCCCCTGGAGGAGGTCATCTACGGCCTGCTGGCCAAGGACCCCGACCAGCGACTCGACGACGCGGGCGCACGGGCGCTGCTGACCATGGTGCTGCACACCCCCGAGGCGCCGGAGCGGTCGGCCGACCCGGAGCCCGACGCCACCCGGGTCACGCCCCTGCCCCCGCTGCTCGCGACACCGGCGGCGGCATCCGACGCCAAGCCCAAGGACCCGGCTGCGGACCGGCTGCGGGGTGCGCTGCGTTCCGTGCGCAACGCCGCAGCGGCGGCCAAGGCGGAAGCCGCGCCGAAGCCGAAGCGTTCTCCGGAACGGCCCGCCCCGCGGCCCGTTCCGGAGCGGGCACCGCTCACCGATGTGGTGCCGCGCCGCACCCTGGTGATCATCGCGGTCGTGGCCGCACTCGCCGTTCTGTCCACCGTCCTCGTCCTCTCCCTCGGCGGGGGCGACGACAAGACCGGCCAGGGCAAGCCCAAGGGCGACAAGACCACTTCGGCCGGCGCCAGTGCGGGCGGGGAGGGCAAGGACTCGGGTTCCGGCACCACCAAGGGCCAGGACCAGACCAAGGACGACGGCAAGGACAGCGGAAAGGGCGACGAGGGGGCCGACACGTCCGGCAACGCGAGCGGCGGGCAGCCGTCCGGCGACGGCCAGGGCGACGAGCCGAAGGACGGGGACGCACTGCCGGACGGATATGTGATGGTCTCCAACGACCGGTTCCACTTCACGATGGCCATGCCCAAGGACTTCAAGCTCGTCGGCATCGCGGGCCAGAACTCCGGCGGCAAGTTCAGTGCCGGCGGCGGATACCCGCGCGTCCAGGTCGACTACAACGCCAGCCCCAGGGACGATGCGGCCGCCGCCTGGGCGGCAGCGGTCGCCGGTGTGAGTGCGACCAGCAGCGGCTACAAGCACCTCGGTATCAACACGGTCGACTACAACGGCTATCCGACCGTCGCCGACTGGCAGTTCGAGCGCAACGAGAACGGCGAGCGCGTCAGGATCCTCAACCGCGGATTCAAGGTCGACGCCAAGCGCGGCTACTCGATCATGGTCACCTGCAAGGCGAGCGAGTGGCGCAGTACCGAGTGCGAGACACTGCGCAAGACGGCGTTCGCCACGTTCAGCCCCAAGGATTGACCAAGGGGACGTATTGTGAGAGGTCGCGGACGGTACGCAGCGACAAGGGGCCGTTGAGCGACCGGAATTGACGGCTACGTGCGGTCTCCGGACGGACCGGGGGACAGCGCGCACGTGGGGAGGCGCCGTGGACGACTACGCGGGAAGGGTGCTCGCCGACCGCTACCGCCTTCCGCTGCCGCCTTCGGACGCGTTCGAACTGGTCGAGACCCCGGCCTTCGACACCTACAGCGGTCAGGAAGTCCTGGTACGGCAGGTGCCGTTACCGGAAGTCGTGGACGCCGAAGTGGTCGACATGGACGGCCTGGCCGGGACGGCCGTGGCACGGCAGGCCCAGGGGCGCAGCACACGCAGGCCGGCGGACCCGGCGGTGCGCCGGGCCGTGGAGGCTGCGCAGGCCGCCGCCCAGATCCCCGATCATCCGCGCCTCGACCAGGTCTTCGACGTCTTCGCCGAGGACGGTTCGCTCTGGATCGTGAGCGAGCGCGTCGCCGCCCGGCCGCTTGCCGCCCTCCTCGCCGAGAAGCCGCTGAACCCCTACCGGGCGGCGGAGGTCGCCTCCGACGTCCTCACCGCGCTGCGGGCGCTGCATGCGCACGGCTGGACGCACCGGAACATCACCGTCCGCACGGTGCTCGTCTGTGACGACGGGCGTGTGGTGCTGACCGGGCTGGCCTCGGGCGCCGCCGAGGAGGCGCTGTGCGGGTACGCCCCCGCACCGGCGCCCGACGCGGACGCGGACGGCTTCGGCGAGCCGGGGCCAGGGGCAGACCCGGCCGACGGCGACCCCGCGCACGACGACGACCCCGAGTACGGCATTGACCCCGCGTACGACGATGACTCCGAGCCCGACAACGACCACGACCCCGGCCCCCGACGCGACGACGACGGGTACGGCGGACCGGTGCGCCCTGTGCTGCCCGGTCAGACGGCCCCGGACTCACGGGGCGGAGTGCCGGATGTCCGCGCCGCGCGGGCGGGCGCGATCGCCGCGTACCGCGCGGGCGCGCGGGCAGGGGCACGCGTCACCGAGGACCAGCGCCGGGGCGGCACCCCCGGCGGGGCAGCGGACGGTCCCGTCCAGAACGGCCTCGACCCGGACTGGTGGGCCAGACGCCCCGACGAGGTGCGCCCTGAGCGGTTCCGTTACGAGGACGGAGACGAGGAGGGCGTCGTCTACGGCCCTGTCCACGACGGCGACGACGACTACGACGACTACGACGGGTACGACCCCGGTCCCGGCCACGCCAGGCTGGCCGGCACATGGCACGACTCCCCGTTCCCGGGCCGCGAGGGCCCTCGTGCCGTACCGGCGGGCGGCGGGGGTCCGTACGGGGGAGCTCGGCCGGCGCTGCCCGGCGCGCGGTACGGGGACGATCCCTACGGCGTGCGGCAGGCGGCCGTCGAGAGCGGACGCCAACCCGCGCGCGACGGCTACGAAGCCGCGCGCCGGTCCGCCCGGGACGGCGGCCAGGGTGGTCAGGGCGGCACTGAACCGCCGTACGGTGGCGGCCGCCGGGCCGACCGGAGCTCAGGCCCCGGCGGTGGGCCGAGACCCGCACTCGAGCGGCCTGGCGCTACACAGCCCGGCGGTACTCCGTACGGCGGCGTCCGTCCCGCCCTGCCCGATGCCGGCCGGCAGGCGCCTCGCGGAAGCGGCGGCCCGTACGGCGGCGCCCGCCCGGCGCTGCCCGGCGCCCGTGCCGGCGAGGGCCCTGGCCCCCGCGGCGCCGCGGCCGGAAACTGGGACCGGGGCAGCAGTGGCCGGGACGCCCCGCGCGCCGACGACGATCGCCTGCCCGCCGCTGCCCGCACCGGTGCCCCGTCGGGACGCTGGGACGAGATCGTCGCGCCGGGCGAGCCCACCGTCTACCGCGGCCCCGCCACTCCACTCGCCGCCGAACGCGCCCGCCAGGCCCGCATCGCGGTCGTCGGCGCCGTCACCGAGCGCTGGGCGCCCGAACAGGCGGGAGCGGTCCACGAGAACTGGCAGCTGGCCGCCCCCGTCGGCCCCGCCACCGACCTGTGGGCGCTCGGCGCGCTGCTCTTCCGGGCAGTTCAGGGCCATGCCCCGTACCCCGAGGAGAGCGCGGCCGAACTGGTCCAGCTCGTGTGCTCCGAGCCGCCCGCCTTCGCGGAAGAGTGCGGTCCCCTGCGGCCGGTCGTCGAATCGCTGCTGCGACAGGACCCCACGGAGCGCCCGGACTTCGAGGAACTGCGCGGCTGGCTGCGCTCGCTCGTGCGGTCCGCGCCCGAGCCCGAGGCAGGCATGGACGTCGTGCCCCTGCCGGCGGGCGCCGTCGGCGGCAGCAGGCTGCCTGTCGTACGCCGCAGGGGTGAACTTGTCCGCAGGCGCCGTCCCCCAGCGCCGCAGGTGCTCCACGGCCGTCACCGTCACCAGCGCTCCAAGGAACGTGCGGGACGGGGGCCGCGCTCGCTCGGCCGTACGCTCCTGCTGTTGATCCTGCTGGTGCTGGTGGCGGCGATCGCCTATGCCGTGCTGTTCATGCCCAAGGCCGGGTCGCAGGGGAACAAGAGCGGTGCGCAGCCGTCCCCCACGAGCCCGGGCCCGGGCCGCACGACCCAGGGGAGCCCGCAGCCGGCGCCCAGTGCGCCCGCGACCGCCACTCCCGGATCGCAGCAGCCCCAGACCTCGGCCCCGGCCGGCGACCTGCCCGACGGCTATGTGCTGCGCAAGGACGCCGAGGGTTTCCAGGTGGCGGTCGACAGGACCTGGCAGCGGCGGCCCATCAACGACGTCGGCCAAGTCCGCTACAACGGCGGCGACTTCACCTTGATCGTCGTACCCGGACGGGACTCCGTGGAGGAGGGCGGCGACGACCCGCTCGTCTACCAGCGTGACAAAGAACGGGAGTTGCAGCCGTTCCGGGACTCGTCCTGGGCCGGGGCGACCGGGCTGCGACGTATCGATGTGGGTCAACAGTCCATGGCAGAAGGTCAGTTCACCTGGCAGGACAGCAATGGCCGCAACGTTTATGTACGCAACCTCGCCCTGATCGTCGGGGACGCCTATCACGTGATCCAGGTGATCGGCCCCGAGGAGCAGCGCGACAAAGTGACCGAGATCTACGAGCAGGCCACGGCCACGTACCGCGTCACGCGCTGAGGCCCAGGACCCGGTCCGCGGCGTCAGCTCGGGCTTCTGCTCCGGCGTCAACTCGGGCGCAGGTCACGCAGCGTGGCCGTCCGGGAGCGGTGCACGCATTACGGACAGGTCACTTGAGCGCCCTAGGGTTCGCGTTCGTACATCCCCTCCGTAACCTGGGAACCCAAGGAATGGGCGGGGGACGTGGAAGACACATACAGCACGGGCGCGGGTCTGCTGCTTGCCGGGCGGTACCGGCTGAGCGAGACCATCGGCAGCGGCGGCATGGGCAAGGTCTGGCGCGCGCACGACGAAGTGCTACACAGAGTGGTCGCCGTCAAAGAGTTGACGGCCGGACGGTATGTCTCCGAGGCGGACCGGATCGTTCTGCATGCCCGCACGCAGAAGGAGGCCCGGGCCGCGGCCCGGATCAGCCACCCGTGTGTCGTCACCGTTCATGACGTGCTCGAACACGACGACCGGCCCTGGATCGTCATGCAGTACGTCGACGGTCCTTCGCTCGCCGGCCTCGCCAAGACGTCAGGGCACATCCACGAGACGGACGCGGCCCGGATCGGCCGGTACATCCTGCGGGCGCTGACCGCCGCACACGCCGCCGGGGTGCTGCACCGCGACATCAAGCCCGCCAACGTGCTGATCAACGGCGACGGCCGCGCGCTGATCACGGACTTCGGGATCGCGGCGATCGAGGGCGACTCGACGATCACCAGGACCGGCGAGATCGTCGGGTCGATCGACTACCTCGCGCCGGAGCGGGTGCGCGGCCACGATCCCGGGCCCGCGTCCGACCTGTGGTCGCTGGGCGCGACGTTGTTCGCGGCGGTGCAGGGCGAGTCGCCCTTCCGCCGTTCGTCGCCGCTTGCCACGATGCAGGCCGTGGTGGACGACGAGCCGCCGTACCCGGAGCGGGCGGGGCGGCTCGCACCCGTGATCCTCGCGCTGCTGCAGAAGGATCCGGCGGCCCGGCCCTCGGCGGCGGAGGCCGAGCGGATGCTGTCCGAGGCCATGGCGGACGGAACGTCCGTCACGACCTCCACGGCCGCGCCGACCCGGCGGACGACCGAGCGGATGACGCAGCCGGGCTGGACGCACAACGCCCCGGAACACACGGCAGGGTCAGGGGCGCGTTCAGGTGCCGTGGCCGGCCCGGGTTCCGTATCGGGCTCGGGTTCCTCCGGCCCGGGTTCCGGACCTGGCTCCGGCTCCGCGGCCGGAAGGGGGCCGTCCGGTTCGCCGGCACCCGCGCCCGCGGTCACGCTCGTCCCCGCACCCCCTCAGCGGCGGCGCGGCGCCCGGCTGCGCACGGTCGCTCTCGTCGCCGTGCTCGCCGCGGTGGTCGGCGGCGGCGCAGGCCTGCTGGCCATGGAGTACGGGGGCCGCAACGGTTCAGGTGTACGCACCGAGTCGCACCCGCAGTCGACCCGGAAACCGAGCTCGAAGCCCGCCAACTCCTCGGCCGTACCAGAGGGCTGGCAGCGCGTCGACGACCCGGAGGGATTCAGCCTCTGGGTCCCCGAGGGCTGGACGCGTCAGTCGGACGGCAATCAGATCGACTACACGCCCGACAACGGCAAGCACCGCATCCGGATCAGCATCGACCCGGCACCCGACTTCGAGAATCCGTACATGCACATGCTGGACATCCAGAAGGGCCTCGAGAAACGGCTGCCGAAGTACAAGCGCCTGCAGTTGCACGCCAACACCTTCCGTGACCAGACGCAGTCCGCGCTCTGGGAGTTCACCTGGACCGAGACCAAGGAACACCCGGGCAAGCGACGCGCCATCGACCAGATGTACAACGAGGACGACGGCACCGAGTACGCCCTCTACATGTCCGGTCCCGCCTCGGACTGGGCCACGACGCGGCAGCAGTTCGACATCATGCTGCGCGGCTGGCGGCCGCCGGCCTGACCGGGCGGTGGCAGTGCCGTCCGGGCGGACTGTCACGGGTGTGCATCCGGTGTCCGGCGCCGGTGGTGTCGGTCCCGGGCTTTGCTTGAGGATATGAGCATGACCAACGATGGGGGACGGGTGAACGAGCCGACCAGCTACGGGCTTCAGCCGCCGAAGGCACCTGACGCACTCGGCGCTCCCGATGTGCCCCAGGCGCCCGGGCTGCCCGAGCAGCAGCGGCCTACGGCGTACCGGCCCACCGAGGAGTCCGGGCTGCCCGCCGGACTGTCCGCCTCCGCCCCCCGTACCCCCGCGGTGGGCGATGCGGCCGGCGATGCGCTCGCGCCCGGCGACCCGTCCGTCGGGCGCCTGATCGGCGGCCGCTACCAACTTCTCGAGCGCCTTGGCCACGGCGGCATGGGCACGGTCTGGCGGGCCCGGGACCAGGTTGTCGACCGGGATGTCGCGGTCAAGGAGCCCCGCCTACCGGACCACTTGAGCGAACGCGAACGCGAGCGTGTCCATCTGCGGATGCAGCGCGAGGCGCGCGCCGCGGCCCGGATCGACCATCCGGCCGTCGTCACCATGCACGACGTGGTCATCGAGGACGCCAAGCCGTGGATCGTGATGGAGCTGGTGAACGGCCAGTCGCTCGCCGACCGGCTGCGGGACGGCACCCTCGATGTGCGCGAGGCGGCCCGGATCGGGCTCGCCGTGCTCGGGGCGCTGTCTGCGGCGCACGAGGCGGGCGTACTGCACCGCGATGTGAAGCCGGACAACGTCCTGCTGGGGCGCGGCGACCGGGTCGTGCTCACCGACTTCGGCATCGCACAGGTGGAGGGCGAACAGGGGCTGACCGAGACAGGGGCATTCGTCGGTTCGCCGGAATTCATCGCGCCCGAGCGCGTGCTGGGCCGGCACCCGGGGCCCGAGTCCGACCTGTGGTCACTGGGGGTCGTGCTGTACGCGGCGGTCGAGGGCATGTCCCCGTACCGCCGTTCCAACACGCCCGCCACGCTTCAGGCAGTGCTCTCCGCCGAACCGCAGATGCCGGCCCGAGGCTCCGGCGCCTTCGGCACGCTGGTCATGCAGTTGCTGCGCAAGGACCCGGCGATGCGGCCCGACGCCACCGAGATCCGGCAGACCCTGGAGTCGGTGTCTCAGCCACCCGCGGCCGCGCTCGATGCGACGAAGCTCTTCGGGGGCAGCGGCGCCGGGACGACCGGCTCCGGGGCAGGGGGTGGCAGCCGGTGGGTGCCGCCGGTGCTGCACGGCAACCGCGCGGCGCAGTACGGGCTCGGCGGCGGTCTGCTGGCAGCGGCCGTCGCACTCGTCCTGACCTTCGCCGCCCCCTTCGGCGGCGACGAGATCCCGGCGGGCTGGGAGATCCGTCCCGAACGCGAGGTGGTCGCGGCGAGCATCGCCGTGCCCTCCGACTACGAACGGGTCGAGGGCGACGAGGGCACCAGCGTCACGTACGGAGACCCCAGTGGTGTCTTCCAGGTCTACATCGAGCGCGTCGAGACCGCGGCGGTGGAGGACGAACTCGCGCCGGACGCGGCGGTCTGGGCCGACTACTACGAGAAGGGCGGCAAGAACGGCACCGACATCAAGGACCAGGACGTGACGTCCACGTCGGCCACCCAGCAGGGCGCTCGTGCCTTCGACACGCGCGTCGACTACGTGCCGTACAGCGACTCGAGCGACGACCCTGTCCGGCTGCGCCGGCAGGAGCGCGTCGTCGTCACAGGCAAGGGGGCCGGGCAGGTCTACTGGCTGCTGCGTGTGTCCGGCCCGGCAGAAGGCTGGGCGGCCCCGGAGGGCGATCTGCTTTTCGATCGCGTTGTGGCACATTTGAAGATCCAGGGCTTGTAAAAGCCCCTGATCAGGCATTATCTGCCAGTGATCACTGGCGCGATGGTGTGGGGGTGGTGAAAAGCTGTTACCGGTGGGTACCCAAAGCTTCGATTGCGGCATACTCTCGCCCCCATGACGGACTCGAAGGCCCCCGCCGCCGCCCTCGGCACCAATCCGACGGCCGCCTCTCCGACCGGTGTGCGCACCGCCGCCGACGTGGTCACCCCAGAGGTGGTCGCCCAGCTGACCCGTGATGTGGTCGGCTCCGGCCGTACCGCGAACCACACGCCGTTCACCGGCGAGAAGCTGGCGGACCTGCCGGAGTCGACCCCCGAGGACGTGGCCACCGCCTTCGAGCGCGCCCGGGCCGCCCAGCCCCTCTGGGCCGCCACACCGCCCCGCGCCCGTGCGGCCGTGCTGCTGCGCTTCCACGACCTGGTCCTCGAGCGCCAGGCCGAGGTCCTCGACCTGATCCAGCTGGAGACCGGCAAGGCCCGGCTGCACGCGCACGAAGAGGTGCTGGCCGTCGCCGTCGCGGCCCGCCACTACGGCCGCAAGGCCCCCGCGTACCTGAAGCCCAAGCGGCACACCGGCGTCGTCCCCGTCCTGACCAGGACCACCGAACTGCGCCAGCCGCGCGGGGTCGTGGGCCAGATCGCCCCCTGGAACTACCCGCTCGAGCTCTCCGTCGGCGACGCGCTGCCCGCCTTCGTCTCCGGCAACGCCGTCGTGATGAAGCCCGACACCGAGACCGCGCTCACCGCCCTGTGGGCCCGCGACCTGCTGATCGAGGCGGGCCTGCCCGCCGGCGTCTTCCAGGTCGTCATAGGGGAGGGCCCGGTCGTCGGCCCCGAGGTCGTCAAGCACGCCGACTACGTCTCCTTCACCGGCTCCACCCGCACCGGCCGCGAGGTCGCCCAGGGCGCGGCGGCCCGTCTGATCGGCGTATCGCTCGAACTCGGCGGCAAGAACGCGATGCTGGTGCTGCACGACGCCGATGTCGAGAAGGCCGCCGCAGGAGCCGTCCGCGCCTGCTTCTCCTCCGCCGGCCAGCTGTGCATCTCCATCGAGCGGCTGTACGTCCACGAGTCCATCGCCGACGACTTCGTCGAGCGTTTCGCGGCGCGTACGAAGGCGATGCGGCTCGGCAACTCCCTCGCCTACGGGGCCGACATGGGCTCCCTCGTCGGCGAGCGCCAGCTGGAGACGGTCACCCGCCACGTCGAGGAGGCCGTCGCCAAGGGCGCGACCCTCGTAGCGGGCGGCACGGCGCGCCCCGACATCGGCCCGTACTTCTTCGAGCCCACCATCCTCGACGGTGTCGAGGCGCCGATGGCCGTGTGCAACGAGGAGACGTTCGGCCCGGTCGTGTCCATCTACCGCTTCACGGACGAGGACAAGGTCGTCGAGCAGGCCAACGCCACCCCCTACGGCCTCAATTCGAGCGTGTGGACCAAGGACGGCAAGCGTGGCCACGCGGTCGCCGCCAAGCTGCGCACGGGCACCGTCAACATCAACGAGGGGTACGCACCCGCGTACGGCAGCGTCCAGTCGCCGATGGGCGGCATGAAGGACTCCGGCCTCAGCCGTCGCCACGGCTCCGAGGGCATCCTCAAGTACACCGAGGCGCAGACCGTGGCCCAGCAGCGGCTGCTGCCCCTGGCCCCGTCGTTCGGGATGGACGACGAGAAGTACGCGGCGTTCATGAGCGTCAGTCTCAAGGCGATGAAGGCCCTGCGCCTGCGTTAGCACCACCCCGCACCCGCACGTTTTCAACGAGGAGAGCCATGTCCGAGGTCCCCCCTGCCCAAAATCAGGAAGACTCCGACGATTCTGCGTACGACTACGACGTCATCGTCGTCGGCTCGGGCTTCGGCGGCTCGGTCTCGGCGCTGCGGCTGACGGAGAAGGGCTACCGCGTCGGCGTCCTGGAAGCCGGCCGCCGATTCACCCGCGAGACGCTGCCCAAGAACTCCTGGGACCTGCGCAACTATCTGTGGGCCCCGGCCCTCGGTCTCTTCGGCATCCAGCGCATCCATCTTCTCGGCAATGTGATGGTGCTGGCGGGAGCGGGCGTGGGCGGCGGCTCGCTCAACTACGCCAACACGCTGTACGTGCCGCCTGCGCCGTTCTTCAACGACCCGCAGTGGAAGGACATCACGGACTGGCACGAGGAGCTGACGCCGTACTACGACCAGGCGCGGCGCATGCTCGGGGTGCGGCTCAACCCGACGATGACCCCGTCGGACGTGCATCTCAAGGCGACCGCCGAGGCGATGGGCGTCGGCGACACGTTCCACATGGCGCCGGTCGGCGTGTTCTTCGGCGACGGCGACGATGCCGACGGCACGGCGAAGGCGAGGCCGGGCCAGGAGATCGCCGACCCGTACTTCGGCGGCGTGGGCCCCTCGCGCAAGGCGTGCACCGAGTGCGGCGAGTGCATGACGGGCTGCCGCCACGGCGCGAAGAACACCCTCAACGAGAACTACCTCTACCTCGCGGAGCAGGCGGGTGCGGTCATCCACCCGATGACGTCCGTCGTCTCCGTCACCGAGGACGCGCAGGGCGGCTTCGCCGTCCGGACGCTGCCCAGCGACAACAAGCGCAAGGGCAAGGGCCGTACGTTCACGGCCCGCCGGGTGGTCGTCGCCGCCGGTACCTACGGCACCCAGACCCTGCTGCACCGGATGAAGGACGGCGGGCTGCTGCCGCGGATCTCCGGTCGGCTCGGCGAACTGACCCGCACCAACTCCGAGGCGATCGTCGGCGCACAGACCGACAACCGCCGCTACCGCAAGCGGCACGGCGCGGACAAGGTCGACTTCACGCGCGGCGTCGCGATCACGTCCTCCATCCACCCGGACGCCAACACCCACATCGAGCCGGTCCGTTACGGCAAGGGCTCCAACGCGATGGGCGGCATGACCGTCCTGCAGGTGCCGTTCAGCGCGAAGCACCGGGTGGCGGGCTGGGCCGGGAACATGGTCCGGCATCCCTGGCTCGCCCTCCGCGCCCTGTCCAACCGCCGCTGGTCCGAGCGGACCATCATCGGCCTCGTCATGCAGTCGCTCGACAACTCGCTGACGACGTACCGCAAGCCCAAGGGGCTCGGGAAGGGGCTGCTCACCGCCCGCCAGGGCCACGGCGCCCCGAACCCCAAGCAGATCCCGGCGGCCACGCGGTCGGCCTCGCTCCTCGCCGAGGAGATCAACGGCTTCGCGGGCTCCAACATCGGCGAACTGATGGGCACCCCGCTCACCGCGCACTTCCTGGGCGGCTGCCCGATCGGCGCCACTGAGGACACGGGCGTGATCGACCCGTACCACCGGCTCTACGGCCACCCGGGCATCTCGGTCGTGGACGGCTCGGCGGTCTCGGCGAACCTGGGCGTGAACCCGTCCCTGACGATCACGGCCCAGGCGGAGCGGGCGATGTCGCTGTGGCCGAACAAGGGTGAGGACGACCTGCGTCCGGCGCAGGGCGAGGCGTACGAACGCCTGTCCCCGGTCACCCCGAAGTCCCCGGCGGTCCCGGCGGAGGCGTTCGGCGCGCTGAAGCTGCCGTTCCTGGGCATCCCGGCGGTCCCGCCCAAGAAGTGACCCCGCCGCCCTGCCTGTAGACACACGAAGGCCGCTGCACCCCCCTCCGAGTGCAGCGGCCTTCGTGTGGCCTCAGGGGCCGGGTATGGCGTGTGGTGCGGTGTTACGCGGCAGCGTTGCCCTTGCGGCGCTTCATGGCGAAGACGACACCGGCACCGGCGAGGATGGTGATACCGCCGATGGCGCCGATGACGGGGAGCTGCGAGTCCGAACCGGTCTCGGCGAGGTTGCCCTGCGGGTTGATCTCGGTGTTGCCCTCGGGCTTGACCGGCGTCTTGCCACCCTCCTGCGGCTCGGCGTCGTCCACGTCACCGGGCTCGGAGCCGGCGGCGAGGATGTCGAACTCGTAGAACGCCTCGTCGTCCGAGTAGACGCAGTTGCCCTTGTCATCGGCGTACACACCGATGCTGATGGCGTAGCCGAAGCCGGCCGGGGCCTTCTCGTCCACGCTCAGACGCAGGTCGATGGAGAAGGACTCCTTGGCCTTGACGTCCGTGTAGCCGAGGTAGCCGGCACCCTCGTCGTTCTCGTTCAGCGAGATGTCGTTCCACTCGCCCGACTCGGGGTCCTTGTACTGCAGGGTGAGGTAGCCGGAGGTGTCCTCCGTGATGTCCTCGTCGATGGAGGCGGCGAAGACGCCGAGGTCGACGCGCTTGTAGCTGTTCTCACCCTTGTTGCTGACGCTCAGCTTGAAGTTGTGGAACCCGCTGCCGGCGACGATCTTCGAAGGCAGGCCCTTGAGAGCGGTCTGCAGGTTCTCGTCGAACTGCGGCTCCTTCTCGTCGTCGCAGACGTCCTCGATCGACGAGGGCTCGGCGGACGGCGACGGCGAGGTGGTCGCGGTGTCGGAGGGCGACGGCGACGTGGTGGCGGTGTCGGAGGGCGACGGCGACGTGGTCGTGGTCGCGGTGTCCGACGGCGCGGGCGAGGCCGTGGCGATGTCGGACGGCGCGGGGGAGGTCGTGGCGGTGTCCGACGGCGCCGGGTCGGCGGTCGCCGTCGCCGACTCCGAGGTGGCCGGGCTCGGGTCCGCGTACGCAGCCGGCGCCGCCAGGAAGGTGGCGGGAGCGATGACGGCGGTCGCGGCAGCGACAGCCATGGCGCGGCGAAGCTTCATTAAGACCTCAGCGAAGTCCGGGTACCGCGGGAGGCGGTACGGAGTCTGGTTGGGCCCCTCCGCTCCGTAATGCACGCACACGGGTGAGGCCGTTGTTACGCATGGATGACCTGTGACCCGTGTGAATGGTTGTCCCCGCACTGACAAAAAGCTTATGTGGCGTACGTCACTGGTCCGGGGTGCCCGGGGCTGTACCCGATCCGTGATCCATTCACAGGCAACCCGCGGCTCCGCCCCGTCGTCGAATGATCACAGGGGGATTCACCCACCGCATGGGGGCTCTACGCCCGGACAGGGCCTACGCGCATGAGACGTCCGACTTCACCAGCGAGGATCTGCACATGGACGCCGGCGGTGGCACTGGTCCTCGCCGCGACGGCGTGCTCCGCCCCGGCCGAGCCTTCGGCCGACCGCGCCACATCGCCGCCCACGGCACCGTCCCGGAGCGCGTCGCCGTCTCCGACGTCGTCACCGAGCCCGGCTTCCACCCCGACCGAGCGTCCTGCTCCGGAACCGGCCGCGAAGGCCACGACGCAACCGGCTCCGCCGCCGACGTCTGCTCCGCGCCCCGCACCAGGCCGACGCGCGTGCGGCCCACTTCCGTCCCCCAGAACCCGAACCGGGGTACCGCCCCGCCGCCGCCGCTGCCCGCACCGACACCGGAGTGGAGCGATGCCGGCTGGAAGCCGGGCGATCCGGTCGAGGAGATTCCCCGGTGACGGACAGATGGCCCGGGCGAAGTCCCGACGCGCGCCGACGCGATCTGGACCAGGTCAGCGTGGTGCCCGCCGTGTGAGGGCATGCGCAAGCGCCCCGCGGAATCCTTTCCGTGGGGCGTTCGGTGATCGGCATCGACGTCAGGGCAGGTGCGAAGAAGGGGACTTGCCCGCTTGTGCGTCGTGTTGCGCGGACCGCGGCGTACGCAGTCGTTCGGACCGGATGCGGCCGGCCCCGGGCGTCCCCGGGAGCCGACCGCCCTTGGGGTGACCGGGCTGCTGTCCCCTGCCGTCCGGTCACGCGCGCTGGGGCGAGGTCCCACGACGTACCTGCGGTACGTCACACGCTCCAGCGGAGCCACGCGTGGTTTCCTTCGAGGGCCCGCCCCTGGCTGGCACGGACACTGGCATCAACGAAGCGGCGCTCGGCGCAGTCACGCGCCGTACGGGTGAGAGCGGGCCCGTACACACGTGCGCGTGGACGGCGGGAGTCAGATGCGGCCCCGGCACAGCTCCAGCATCGTCATCGCCAGCGACGTACCCGGCTTTCCGAGCGCGTCCCTGTAGTGGCCGAGCACCTCCATCTCGCGCGCCAGGTTCACCCGGCGGCCGCCGGAGGAGAGCCGGGCGTCCTGGATCACCGCGGAGACGGCCATCCGCTCCTGGATCAGGCCGATGATCCGGTCGTCGAGCGCGTCGATGCGCTCGCGGGCGCCGGTGATCACTGTCGCGGCCTCGTCGGTGCGCGCGCCGGTCTTCTCGGTCGTGGTCTGCTCGGTGACGGTCATCTCGTGGGGCTCCTCGTTCTCGGGGCCCCCGGAGTGGCACGGCCCGGAGAATGCAGAACGCCCCGGGCCTTGTCGGCCCGGGGCGCCTGGGAAGTCGCTTGTCAGTGGCTCAAGCAGCACGACCATGGCAGCCGGACGGGCCGGTGCCATAGGTAAAGACGAAGGTCAGCTGCGTGTGCATGCGGACAGTATGGACCTGATGCCCGGCGGCGGCCAAAGCCGCGTTCGGATGGTGAGACGAAGAGCGACCCCCGCGCGCCGGTAGAATCGACAGATAAAGACCCCCTCCCAACGCCGGAAGGCCGCCGTAGTGTCCTCAGCGTCCCCCGCTGCCGCGCCCGCATCCAACCCGGACGTAGTCCTCGTTGTCGACTTCGGCGCGCAGTATGCCCAGCTCATCGCCCGCCGCGTCCGTGAGGCCCGGGTCTACAGCGAGATCGTCCCGTCCACCATGCCGGTGGCCGAGATGCTGGCCAAGAAGCCCGCGGCGATCATCCTCTCCGGCGGCCCCTCCTCCGTGTACGCGGAGGGCGCCCCGCGCCTGGACCGCGAGATCTTCGAGGCCGGCGTCCCCGTCTTCGGCATGTGCTACGGCTTCCAGCTGATGGCGACGACCCTCGGCGGCCAGGTCGACAACACCGGTGCGCGCGAGTACGGCCGTACGCCGCTGCACGTCACCAAGCCCGGCTCGACCCTCTTCGAGGGCACCCCGGCCGAGCAGTCGGTGTGGATGTCGCACGGCGACGCCTGTTCCGCCGCCCCCGAAGGCTTCACCGTCACCGCGTCCACGAACGTCGTGCCGGTCGCCGCGTTCGAGAACGACGAGAAGAAGCTCTACGGCGTGCAGCACCACCCCGAGGTGATGCACTCCACCTACGGCCAGCAGGTGCTGGAGCACTTCCTGTACCGGGGTGCCGGCATCGAGCCGAACTGGACCACCGGCAATGTCATCGAGGAGCAGATCGCGGCCATCCGCGAGCAGGTCGGCACCAAGCGCGCCATCTGCGGTCTGTCCGGCGGCGTGGACTCGGCGGTCGCAGCGGCTCTGGTCCAGAAGGCCATCGGCTCCCAGCTGACCTGCGTGTACGTCGACCACGGTCTGATGCGTAAGGGCGAGACCGAGCAGGTCGAGAAGGACTTCGTGGCGGCCACGGGCGTGCAGCTCAAGGTGGTCGAGGCCGAGGAGCGCTTCCTCGCGGCGCTCGCCGGGGTCTCCGACCCCGAGGAGAAGCGGAAGATCATCGGCCGGGAGTTCATCCGCGTCTTCGAGCAGGCGCAGGCCGAGATCGTGGCCGAGGCCGAGCACGGCGAGGACGTCGCGTTCCTGGTGCAGGGCACGCTCTACCCGGACGTCGTCGAGTCCGGCGGCGGTACCGGCACCGCCAACATCAAGTCGCACCACAACGTGGGCGGACTCCCCGAGGACCTCGAGTTCGAGCTCGTCGAGCCGCTGCGCAAGCTGTTCAAGGACGAGGTCCGCATGGTCGGCCAGGAGCTCGGCCTGCCGGACGAGATCGTCCAGCGTCAGCCGTTCCCCGGCCCGGGCCTGGGCATCCGGATCGTCGGCGAGGTCACCAAGGAGCGCCTGGACCTGCTGCGCGAGGCCGACGCGATCGCCCGTGAGGAGCTCACCGCGGCCGGGCTCGACCGCGACATCTGGCAGTGCCCCGTCGTGCTGCTCGCCGATGTGCGCAGCGTCGGTGTCCAGGGCGACGGCCGCACCTACGGCCACCCGATCGTGCTGCGCCCCGTCTCGTCCGAGGACGCCATGACGGCGGACTGGACGCGTATGCCGTACGAGGTGCTGGGGAAGATCTCGACCCGGATCACCAACGAGGTCGCGGACGTCAACCGCGTGGTGATGGACGTGACGAGCAAGCCGCCGGGCACCATCGAGTGGGAGTGACCCTCCCGAAGGTCAACGACGACGCCGTCGCTCATTCGTTTGAGCGACGGCGTCGTCGTTCACGGTGGGTAGTCGATCGACCTGACGGAGATCGGCCACTTGTAGTGCGACGGGCCCGCCCTACGGCTGTTCCAGCGTGAAGTCGTCGAAGTGGAAACCGGGCGCGACGATGCAGCTCACCAGTGTCGGCTCGTCGCCCGCCGGGTCCGCGGCCTGCCAGGTGCCGGCCGGGACCAGCAGCTGGGGCTGTTCGCCGGACTCCACGGACGGGCCGAGGGCCAGGGTGGTGGCCTCGGACGGCTTGTCGCCGGTGCCGCCCAGATGCAGTTGGAGCGGGCCGCCGCGGTGCCAGAGCCACAGCTCGTCGGAGCGGACCCGGTGCCAGCGCGAGCTCTCGCCCGGGTGCAGCAGGAAGTAGATGCCGGTGGCGTACGCGCGCTGTCCGGGATAGCCGGGCGGGGTGGTCGAGCCCGCCGTCTGCCAGGTCTGCTTGTACCAGCCGCCTTCGATGTGCTTCTCGAGGCCGAGGAGAGCGACAAGTGGGGATGTCGGTGCGGTCATGTGCACATTCTCGCGGCGGACGGGGCAAGGCGCGCGGTGCATATGGCCAGTTCGCGCCCCCGGAGGTACCTTCCGCGCCATGACGGACACGCAGGCGCAGGTGCCGGAGCCCATACCCGTGGAGCGGCTGGGTTTCGCCATGCCGCCCGTGTTCGAGTCGGTGGTCGAGGAGCGGGCGTACCGCAAGGAGCGGCTGGCCGGGGCATTGCGGCTGCTCGGGCGGTTCGGGTACGAGGACGGGGTCTCGGGGCACATCACCGCTCGGGATCCCGAGTACACCGACTGCTGCTGGGTGAACCCTTTCGGAGTGCCGTTCGCCCATGTCACCGCCGGTGATCTGGTTCTCGCCAATGAGCAGGGACAGGTCGTGATGGGGCGGCACCGTGTCAATCAGGCCGCGTTCGGCGTGCATGCCCAGGTGCACCGGGCCCGGCCCGATGTCGTCGCCGTCGTGCACACCCACTCGGTCCACGGGCGGGCGCTCGCCGCGCTGGGCGAGCTGATCGAGCCGATCACACAGGAGGCATGCGCCTTCTACGAGGACCACGCGCTCGTCGACTCGTACACCGGGGTGGCCGTGGACGAGGACGAGGGCCGGCGGATCGCCGAAGCGCTCGGAGCGTACAAGGCCGTCATCCTGCGCAACCACGGGCTGCTGACGGTCGGCGACTCGGTCGACGCGGCCGCCTGGTGGTTCATCTCCATGGAGCGCTGCGCGCGGATACAGCTCGCGGCGCGAGCGGCCGGAAAGCCGCTGCTGATCGGGCACCGGGACGCGGTCGCCACGCGCGATCAACTGGGCACGGATCTCGTCGCGTGGATCAGTCATCAGCCCCTGTGGCGTCAGATCAGCCGCGCCGAGCCGGATCTGCGACAGTAGCGCCTGCCCGTCGCGTCAATCCGGTAATGATGCATTTCACCCGTTCCGGCCTCGGCCATCGGGGTGGCGGCGGCTTGCGTACGGCACAATTCCCAGACATCACGCAGCGGTTCACGGCGTGCGTCGGCGAATCGGGAAGGTGGCGTTCGGGTCGTGGCGGTGCAGGAAGCAGAACAGTGCGGCACATGTTCGCACCAAGCACGCGAAGGGCACCGGCGCGCGGTGGCCGAGTTCATCGCCCGGCGAGACCAGCTGGCCGCCGGTCAGGGGCTCCCCGCAGCCGTCGCCCACTCGCCCGGCGCCTCGCGCCAGTGGGTGTCGGACGAGCTGACCGAGTCGGCCCGCACGGTCGCCGACCGGGGCCGGGCAGCGGCCACGGCGTGGCTGCACCGGGTCCGTCAGGGTTCCGTCGTCACCGTCTGGGCGGCCCTCACCGCCCTCGCGCTGGCCCAGTTGGTGACCGCCATGGGCGCGGGCTGGAACGACGCCCGCACCTCGGGGCTGCTCGCCGCGCTCCTGGTCGGCGCCCTGCTGACCGCGGCTGCCTGGCTGCACCGGGAACGCGGGGGGCTGCTCGCGCCGCTGATCGGTGACGACAACCGCCTGTCGACCTCGCGCGCCGTGGCCGCGGCCTGGGTCCTGGTCGCCGGCTACGCGGTCCTGTTCCTCTCCCTTCAGCAGGCCTGGGCCTCCTCGCCCGCCGAACGCGGCCGGCTCGGCGCGGGCCTCGCCCTCTTCCATGGCGCGGGCCTGCTCTGCGTCCTGGCGCTGGTGTGTGCGATCGCCGTGGTGGTGCGCCGGGTCGTCGCCCGGCGCGTTGCCGGCCTGCGGCTGCAGAAGCTGCGAGCGGACCGGCCGCGGCCGGCCGATCTGCTCTGCGACGACGCCGGGCGCGGCAACTTCGCCGACGCGCAGTATCTGCTGGTCAGTACGGTCACCGTGGTGTTCGCGCTGATACGCCTGGCCCGGCGGCCCGAGCAGCTGCCCGAGCTGCCGTGGGGGCTCGTGCTGCTGGTCGCGGTCTCGGCGGCGACGTACCTCGCCGGGAAGTACGCGGAGGGCGGCCGGCCCGTCGTGCTGTCGGTGGTACGGGCCCGCGAGGCAGGTGACCTGGACGGCCCCATCCGTACCGGTGACGACATCGAGATCCGTGGCGCCGGCTTCGTCCCGCCGGGCGCCGGCACACCCGACCTGCTGGCCCGGATGGTCGTACGCATCGGAACCGTCCATGTCCATGTCCCGCTGATCCCCGTGACCGGCGGTTTCGCCAACCCGACGGACAACGCGCTCACCGTGCCGATCCCGGTGGAGGTCGAACCGGGGCAGGTCGACGTCCAGGTGGTGACGGCCGCAGGGGTGGAGAGCAACCGCTGCCTGATCGACGTGACGGACTGAGCCAGTCGCCACACCTGTCACTCGCGTGTCACAGTGTGTGCCGCATGGCTGGTGAGCGGTGCCGCTTCGGCGTACGTATGGTCATTGACGGGTCTACCGAAGGCGGGACCAGTGATGACATACACGTACGGGACGACAGCGACCTACGGAACGATCGACGCCGAGCGGGGCGGCATCAGAGCGACGGCGAGCCGGTACGCCCTGCTGCCGCTGCGCCTCTTCCTCGGCGTGACCTTCATCTATGCGGGCATTGACAAGCTCACCGACAGCCAGTTCCTGGCGGCGACGGGCACCGGATCGATCGGCGAGCTGATGCGCGGTGTGCGTGACACCTCCGCCGTGCCCGCCCTGGTCGACATGGCGCTCCGGAACCCCGAAGGCTTCGGCTACGCCATCGCCCTCGGCGAACTGGCTGTCGGCATCGGCACACTGGTCGGGCTGTTGGCCCGCCTTGCGGCGCTCGGCGGGGCGCTGATCTCGCTGAGCCTGTGGCTGACGGTGAGCTGGCAGACCGAGCCGTACTACTACGGGAACGACCTGGCCTATCTGATGGCGTGGCTGCCGCTGGTGCTGGCGGGTGCCTCCATGTTCTCCCTCGACGCGCTCATCGCGGCCCGGCGGCGTCGGACGCCGTAGTGGATCCAGGCCACCACGCCGGCCACGAACAGTCCGCCGAAGACGACGGGGAACGCCACGTACCAAGGCGTGTACCAGGCGCCTGCGGCATCCCCGCCGTACAGCACGGCGGCGGTCAGGACGCACAGCCCGGCCAGCAGCCTGCCCGGGCGGAACTCGTGCCGCAGCCGGCGCCGCTGCTCGCGCCGGGCTCGGCGGTACGCCTCGTGGTGCGGCCCGTGCCCGGAGTGCTGCCAGGCCGCCTGCCAGGGGTCGTGCCCGGCTCCGTGTCCGGCCTCGTGCCAGGACTCATGACGCGGCACGGGTCACCTCCACCTGTCCGATGCCCACTTCCAGATCCAGCTCCAGCGTGCCCGCCGGCTTCGCGCCTTCGGGTGCGGGCATCGTGGTGTGCCGGTCCTGGCCGGGGGAGACGTCGATGTCGTCCGCCGCGTCCGACGGCAGACGGATGTCGCCGAGACCCACCTCGGCGCGCACCGTCACCGCGGCGTCCTTCGGCACCACGACCCTGAGCTGCCCGAGCCCGACCTGCGCCTGTGTCGCAACCGTCTCGCCCTCGGGCACAGTGAGGGAGGACAGGTCGAGCGTCCCCTGTCCGGTGCCCAGTTCGTAGCGCGGCTGGACGGCGGTCGCCGACGCCGGCCTCCAGTTCCGTTCCCCCCACTGCGTGCTGATGTCCTTGGGAATGGCCGCGGCGCCCGCCAGCAGCCCCGCCGTCATCAGCGCCAGCAGGACGGTGCCGAAGCCCGTACGCCCCAGCAGCGAACTGACCAGCAGCCCGAGCCCGAACACGGCGAGCGCGCACACCAGCCCGATCTGGAGGCTGGTGCCCAGCGGCTGCCCGTCCCAGCTCAGCCCGGTGCCGAGCCCGCCCGCGAGAAGCGCCAGCAGAAAGACCGTGCCGCCGATGCCGCGCGGTCCACGCGGCTGCGAAATGGCGTGGGCGGCCGCCTCGTCACGGTGCGAACGCGCCAGCGCGGCCTCCTCCACGGCGCCCTCGGGCCCCCACAGATACCCGGTCGGTATCAACCCGGTCGTGCCGTCCTTGACGATCGGGTCCCGCCACCACGACGGACTGTCGGGCGCGGGCGGTGCCTTCGTCTCGGGCGGGGCCTCGGCGACCGTGTGCGCCGTCGCCGGGTCCAGCAGTGCTCCGTCAGGCGTGGCGAGCCGGCGGCGCTTGGACCAGACGGCAGCGCCCAGGACCGCGAGCGACAGCAGCGCGGCGAAAGCGAGCATCCCCTCGTTGCTCACCATGGTCAGGAAGCCGCCGCAGCCGATCAGGGCGAGCAGTACGGCGGTGAGGGACGCGCCGTCGACCCGGCCGGACAGCAGCCGCCGGAACGCGTTCTCCTCCTCGTCCTCGAACGGGATCAGCAGCCAGGCGAAACCGTAGAAGATCAGGCCGACGCCACCGGTCACCGACAGCACCCCGATGACGATCCGGAATATCACCGGGTCTATGTCGCAGTACCGCCCGAGCCCGCCGCAGACACCGGCCACCACCTTGTGACGGGGCGAGCGGCGCAGCTGAAGCACCTCGGTCGGCACGGCGGCGCCCGGCCCGGTGGCCGGCGGCGGTGGCTGCCCGCCGGCGTGCGGTTCCCCGGGCGGGGTGGTCGGCGAAGTCATACGTCCATGGTGACGGGCCGGATGGCGTGACGGCACCCGGCTCGACCCTGGCCGATCCCTGATATCGGCCCCGGCAGTCAGGGGCGGTCTCGGGGGTGGTTTTAGGGGACGACCCTGATACCGCGGCCCGTCCTTGCATGTGACGATCGGGGCATGCCAGTCGCCACGCCCCGACCCGCCGGCCCTTCCCGCGCCTCCGCGCCGGAGGAGCAGCCGCTGCGCAAGCTGTACCGCAGCGCGGACGGCCGGATGCTCGGTGGCGTCGCCCGCGGTCTGGCAGGGCATCTGGGACTGCCTGTCGTCTGGGTGCGCCTGATATTCCTCGGCCTGTTCATGGCCGACGGCCTCGGCGCCCTGCTGTACGCGGTGTTCTGGATCGTCGTGCCGCTCGGCGTGGGCGGCCGCGCCGCCGAATCGCGCTCGGTCTTCGAGACCATGCCCGACGGCCGCCGCAGACTCCGCAAGCCCGACAAGGGACAGATGTTCGCCCTGGTCCTGCTGCTGATCGGCGCGGTGATCTTCGCGGGCAACGTAGACACCGGCGGCAGCGCCAACCGCTATCTGGGGCCGACCCTGCTCATCGGTGCCGGTGTGGTGCTGGTGTGGCGGCAGGCGGACAACGCACGCCGCGCGCGCTGGACGGCGGTCGGCCGCCGGCGGCGGCTGCTTCAACTGGTCAGGGCGCTCGCAGGTGTCGCCCTGGTCGGCATGGGCCTCACGGTCTTCATGGTGGTGCGCGGCTCCGCGGCCCAGCTGGGCAACGTACTGACCGCGTCGATCGCCGTGATCGCCGGTGTCGCCCTGCTTGCCGGACCCTGGCTGGTGCGGATGACCCAGGACCTCTCCGAGGAGCGGACCATGCGCATCCGGGCCCAGGAGCGTGCCGAGGTCGCCGCCCATGTCCATGACTCCGTCCTGCACACCCTCACCCTGATCCAGCGGAACGCGGACGACGCGGGCGAGGTGCGCCGCCTCGCCCGCGCCCAGGAGCGCGAGCTGCGCAACTGGCTGTACAACCCCGAGGGCACCGGCAAGGACGAGGACGAGGAGCCCGACACCCTCGCCGACGCGGTCAAGAAGGCCGCCGCCGAGGTCGAGGACAAGCACGGCGTGCCACTGGAGGTCGTGGTCGTCGGCGACTGCCCGCTCGACGACAAACTGGGGGCACAGATGCAGGCCGCACGCGAGGCGATGGTGAATGCCGCCAAGTACGGTGGCGAGGGAGGCGCGGTACAGGTCTACGCGGAGGTCGAGGGTCGTACGGTGTTCGTGTCCGTCCGGGACAGGGGGCCGGGATTTGACCTGGATGCGGTGCCCGAGGACCGTATGGGCGTCAGAGAATCGATCATCGGCCGGATGCAGCGCAACGGCGGGACGGCGCGGCTGCGTTCCGTGCCGGGCGGGGGCACGGAAGTGGAGCTCGAGATGGAGAGGGCGGACCAATGACCGAGGCTGCTGAAGCCGGGGCCGGCGAGGGCGTCGAGCGTCGCGTGCGGGTCGTGCTCGTCGACGATCACCGGATGTTCCGCACGGGGGTGCAGGCCGAGATCGGCAGGACCGAGACCACCGGCGTCGAGGTCGTCGGCGAGGCCGCCGACGTGGACCAGGCGGTCACTGTGATCACCGCGACCCGTCCCGAAGTCGTCCTGCTGGACGTGCATCTGCCGGGCGGTGGCGGGGTGGAGGTGCTGCGCCGCTGCGCCTCGCTGATGGCGGCGGCAGAGGACCCGGTGCGCTTCCTCGCGCTGTCCGTGTCGGACGCCGCCGAGGATGTCATCGGGGTGATCCGGGGCGGGGCCCGGGGCTATGTCACCAAGACCATCACCGGCACGGACCTCGTCGACTCGATCTTCCGGGTGCAGGAGGGGGACGCGGTCTTCTCCCCGCGGCTCGCGGGCTTCGTGCTCGACGCGTTCGCCTCCACGGACGCGCCGCCGGTGGACGAGGACCTGGACCGGCTGACCCAGCGAGAGCGCGAGGTGCTGCGGCTGATCGCGCGGGGCTATGCGTACAAGGAGATCGCGAAGCAGCTGTTCATCTCGGTCAAGACGGTCGAGTCGCATGTCTCCGCGGTGCTGCGCAAACTCCAGCTGTCGAACAGGCATGAGCTGACGCGATGGGCGACTGCCCGACGGCTGGTGTGATCGTCGGCAGCCGTCGGGCGGCCGGCCGATGAGCCGGCCGCGCTGCGCCGGGTCCCGGTCGTCCGGGATGCCCGGACCCACGCAGCGGATGTCAGGAGACCCGCGTGGCGCCCGCGAAGGGCATCTCGTCGATCGGCGCGACACGGACCGGTGCCCCGGGGCGCGGGGCGTGGATCATCTGGCCGCCGCCGATGTACAGGCCGACATGTGAGATCCCCGAGTAGAAGAACACCAGGTCACCCGGGGCAAGTTGAGAGCGTGCGACGCGCCGGCCGGCGTTGATCTGGGTGTACGTGGTGCGGGGCAGCGACACCCCGGCCGAGCGCCACGCGGCCTGGACGAGTCCGGAGCAGTCGAAGGCGTTGGGGCCGGTCGCGCCCCAGACATAGGGCTTGCCGAGGGCTCCGTAGGCGAACGCGATGGCCTGCGCGGCACGGCTGTTGGGGGCCTGGAGGCCTGCCCGGGGCGCCGCCGAGCGGTCCGCACGGGTGGCAGCGCTGCCGGGCCCCGCAACCGGTCCGCCGGACTCGTAGGCGGCGCGCTGCTCCTCGGTGAGTTCGGCCAGCAGCCGCTCGGCGGCCGCGAGCTTGGCCCGGACGGTCGACTTGTGCTCGGCCAGCTCGCGCCGGCGGGCCTCGAGCTGGTCCATCCGCTCGCCCGCCTGCGCCCTGAGCCGGGCAAGCTCCATCAGCTCCCGCTGGACGCCGCCGACAGCGGTCGCCTGCCGATCCCCTGTCCGCTCGGCCAGCGCCGCCCGTTCCAGGTAGTCGTCGGGGTCCGAGGTGAGCGCGAGCTGCAGCCCGGGATCGAGGCTGCCCGAGCGGTACTGGGCGGTCGCGAAGGAACCGAGGGCGTTGCGGGAGGCGTTGAGCCGCTCGGTCCTGCGGGCGGCCTCGTCGCGCAGCCTGCCGAGCGACCTGCGGGCGCTCGCGGTCTCCTCCCGGGCCCCGTTGTACTTCTCGGTGGCCACCTCGGCCTCCTGGTAGAGCCTGTCGACCCGGGCCTTGATCTGTGCGGGGGTGAGCCGGGGTTCGGCGTGCCCGGTCCCTTCGAAGGCGGTGGCCGTCGCGGCGCCGGCGAGCGCGAGAGTGGCGGCCGTACGAGCGGCCTGGCCGCCGAACGGTTGCTGCCTGGGTTTCCGGTGCGCTGCCACGGGGGCGTCCACGTCCTTCCGTTCCCTGCGGGTCCGGCGGCGCGCCGCACAGGGGAAGCGGCCCGCCGCCGGACATCTCGGCGGTGGCGGCCGAACCGTCCGGCTGCTCAACGGCGTTGGGGAGTCGGCCACCTGACGAAGGACGCTAAGCCCGGCGGTCACGGGACAGCGGACCAAGGACCGAAAGTGAACGAAGGTGGACAGCTCGGACCGCTTTCTGTATGCGGGTTCCTCGCCCGGGCCCACATTCCCGCGCCGGCCTGACCGATGCTCCGAATGAGGCTCCCCTTACAGGAGGGCAGTGGTAGGGGCAGGGCTAGGCTCCGCCTCATGGACGTACTCATCAATGTCTTCGTCGCCCTGCACATCATCGGCATCGCCTCCTTGCTGGGCGGCTTCCTGACCCAGATGAAGGCGATGGGCGCGGGCACGGCGCGCTTCACCCCGGCGATGCTGCACGGTGCCCTGACGATGCTGATCACGGGCGTGGCGCTGGTGGGCCTGAACCAGGCGGACGACCAGCCGGTGAACAACCTCAAGATCGGCATCAAGCTCGCGGTCCTGGTGGTGATCCTGGCACTGGTCTACGTCAAGCGCGACGAGGAGAAGGTCGACAAGGCGGTGTTCGGCGCGGTCGGCGGCCTGACCGTGGCGAACATCTTCATCGCGACCCTGTGGACGTGAGACGTCCCCGAGGACAGCGCAGCGCCCGGGCGGCTCGGCCGCCCGGGCGCTGTTTTGCGCTTCGCCCCGGTCAGGCCGGGCGGACGCTGCCGTAGATCGGCATGTAGTAGATGGACTCCTCGCGGACGTTCGCGCCCGGCTTGGGGGCGTGGATCATCTTGCCGCCGCCGATGTAGATGCCGACGTGGCTGATGTCGTCGTAGAAGAAGACCAGGTCTCCGGGGACCAGGTCGCTCGTCGCGACCCGCTGGCCGACCTTCACCTGGTCCCAGGTGGTACGCGGCAGCTCGACGCCGGCGGCCTTCCACGCCGCCTGGGTCAGGCCGGAGCAGTCGTAGGAGCTGGGGCCGGTCGCGCCCCAGACGTACGGCTTGCCGATCTGGGCGCGGGCGAAGGCGAGCACCTTGTCGGCCTTGGCGGCATAGCCGCTGTCGGGCGATGTGCCCGTGCCGGTGCCGGTGCCGGTACCCGTCCCCGGGCTCGTGTCGTTCTGCTGCTCCTGCTGCCGGCGCTCGGCCTCCGCCTGGGCTCGGGCCTCCGCCTCCGCCTTGGCCTTCGCCTCGGCCTTGCGGCGCGCCTCCTCCTCCTTCTGGCGCTCGATCTCCGCGAGCCGGGCCTTCTCCTGCGCCGTCAGCTTCGACAGCAGTTCGCGCGCCTCGGCGAGCTTGGTCTGCACGGTCCGCTTGCTCTCGCGCAGCGCCTGCTGCGACTCGGTGAGGGACTCGAGGCTCTTCGTCGCCTCGGACCGCTGCTCGGCGGCGGCTGCCCGCTCGGTCTCGTACTCGCTGATCGTCTCGCGCTGCTGGTCCGTCATCCGGTCCATCAGCTGACTCTGGTCGAAGTACGCCTGGGGACTGTCGGCGAACAGCAGGGCGGCGGTCGGGGTGACCGCGCCCGTGCGGTACTGCGCCGCGGCGTAGTTGCCCAGCGCCCGGCGGGACTCGTTCAGCTTCTCGGTGCGCTGGGCGGCCTCGTCGAGAAGCTTGCCGACCTCGCGGCGCTTCCCCTCCGTGGCCTCCTTGGCCTTGTTGTACCTCTGCGTCTCCGTGCCGGCCTGCCGGTACAGGTCGTCGACCTTCTTCTGCACCTCCTCGATGGAGGGCTTCGGCTCGGCGGGCGCGGCGCCTGCGCTCTGCGAGGACAGCAGGGTGACACCGGCGAGGGCGGCCGTGGTGAACCCGACGGCGGTCGAGGGTTTCGCCGTACGGCTGCGGGGCTTGCGATGCGACGCCAAGGCCGACATCTCCTTCTTCCGTGGACCGCCTACCGGGTTAGCTGTCGGGTTCGGGCGAACGGAAGATGCCCTACGGACCAGTTCGAGACGGGTCCGATTCACCCCAGTTGTGCATAGTGGGTCCCCGGTTCCGAACTTCCTTGCGGAAGGCCAGGATTCGGCGCAGACCGCCCGATGTGACGTGGGTCGCCAGGGGGGTACGGGCCGTCTGGACGAGCACGCTAGCCAACTCGTGCGGCTGCTGGGAAGGTTGATGTTCGATTTGTCCGATACATTTTCGTGACCTTGCCTCAGGCATGGGTGAGGGGTACCGGGGGTAACCGGGACTCCGTCATGTCCGGAGCCGGTCCTGGCCTACAGGTCAGCGCGCTGCGCGCGGGTGCGGACATCGGGCCGGGACCCGGTTCCGAGCCCGCCGCCGTACCACTTCCCGCTCCCGGGAGTGCGGGGTTTCGGGCGGCGTCCACGTCTGTCGGTGGGGCGGCCTAGACTCGTAGAGCGATGAGCAGCCTCTTTGACGACAGCTTCCTGGCAGACCTCCAGCCCCACGCGGAGGAGCACCCGCCGCCCCCAGAGGAGTCGGCTCCGGAGCAGGTTCCGGACGATCTCTTCGAGGGCGCTTTCGACGTGCCCCCGGCCAGGGACGGGTACTACCGCGACGGAGCTCCGCGCCCCGTCCTGGACCCGGCAGCCCTCCTCGAAGGGCTGAACGAACAGCAGCGCGCCGCCGTCGCGCACACCGGGTCGCCGCTGCTCATCGTCGCCGGAGCAGGATCCGGCAAGACCCGGGTGCTCACCCACCGGATCGCCCACCTGCTCGCGACCCGCCATGTGCACCCCGGCCAGATACTGGCGATCACCTTCACCAACAAGGCCGCCGGTGAGATGAAGGAGCGTGTCGAGCAGCTCGTCGGGCCGCGGGCGAACGCGATGTGGGTCTCCACGTTCCACAGCGCATGCGTCCGTATCCTGCGCCGCGAGTCCAAGAAGCTGGGTTTCACCTCGTCGTTCTCGATCTACGACGCGGCCGATTCGAAGCGGCTGATGGCCCTCGTCTGCCGGGACCTGGACCTCGACCCGAAGAAGTTTCCGCCGAAGTCCTTCAGCGCCCAGATCTCGAACCTGAAGAACGAGCTGATCGACGAGGAGACCTTCGCGGACCGCGCGGCTGGGGGTACCTCCCAGGCCGGAGGCTCTGGGGGAGGTTTCGAGAAGACGCTGGCCGAGGCGTACCGCATGTACCAGTCGCGGTTGCGCGAGGCCAACGCCCTCGACTTCGACGACATCATCATGACCACCGTCCACCTGCTGCAGGCGTTCCCGGACGTGGCCGAGCACTACCGGCGACGGTTCCGGCACGTCCTGGTGGACGAGTACCAGGACACCAACCACGCTCAGTACACACTCGTGCGCGAGCTGGTGGGCACGGGATACGAGGACCTGGGGCCTGCCGAGCTGTGCGTCGTCGGTGACGCCGACCAGTCGATCTACGCCTTCCGTGGGGCCACCATCCGCAACATCCTCCAGTTCGAGGAGGACTACCCGGAGGCGACGACGATCCTGCTGGAGCAGAACTACCGCTCCACCCAGACGATCCTCTCGGCCGCCAACGCGGTCATCGAGCGCAACGAGAGCCGCCGTCCGAAGAATCTGTGGACCAACGCCGGGGCCGGTGCGCAGATCACCGGCTATGTCGCGGACACCGAGCACGACGAGGCCCAGTTCGTCGCCGACGAGATCGACCGGCTGACCGACAACGCGGAGGCGAAGGCCGGCGACGTCGCCGTCTTCTACCGGACGAACGCCCAGTCCCGTGTCTTCGAGGAGATCTTCATCCGCGTCGGACTGCCGTACAAGGTCGTCGGCGGAGTGCGCTTCTACGAGCGCAAGGAGGTCAGGGACGTACTCGCGTATCTGCGCGTCCTGGCCAACCCGGAGGACAACGTCCCGCTGCGCCGCATCCTCAACGTGCCCAAGCGCGGCATCGGCGAGCGCGCCGAGGCGATGATCGACGCGCTGGCGCTGCGCGAGAAGATCACCTTCCCGCAGGCCCTGCGCCGCGTGGACGAGGCGTACGGCATGGCGGCCCGTTCCGCCAACGCCGTCAAACGGTTCAACGTGCTGATGGAGGAACTGCGTACGGTCGTCGAGTCCGGCGCAGGACCCGCCACCGTCCTCGAGGCCGTCCTGGAGCGCACCGGCTATCTCGCCGAGCTGCAGGCCTCGACGGACCCCCAGGACGAGACCCGTATCGAGAACCTCCAGGAACTGGCCGCCGTGGCTCTCGAGTTCGAGCAGGCGCGCGGCGAGGAGGAGGGCACCGGCACCCTCGCCGAGTTCCTGGAGCAGGTGGCACTCGTCGCCGACTCCGACCAGATCCCGGACGAGGACGAGGAAGGCACGGGGGTCATCACGCTGATGACGCTGCACACCGCCAAGGGCCTCGAGTTCCCCGTCGTGTTCCTCACCGGCATGGAGGACGGCGTCTTCCCGCACATGCGGGCGCTGGGCCAGACCAAGGAGCTGGAGGAGGAGCGCCGGCTGGCGTACGTCGGCATCACGCGTGCCCGCGAGCGCCTGTACCTGACGCGCTCGACGATGCGGAGCGCCTGGGGCCAGCCCTCGTACAACCCGCCGTCACGCTTCCTCGAGGAGATCCCCGGCCGGCACCTGGACTGGAAGCGCACAGGGCCGATGGCCGCACCCGCCGGGCCCACGTCGGGCATCGCGTCGTCGCTCTCGTCCGCTCGCTCGCGCGGGGGTGCCTCCGGTTTCGCCACGCGGCGTACGACCGACAAGCCGGTGATCTCGCTGTCGGTGGGCGACCGCGTCACGCACGACCAGTTCGGTCTGGGGACCGTCGTGGCGGTGATGGGGTCGGGTGCGGACGCACAGGCGACGATCGACTTCGGGGACACCAAGCCGAAGCGGCTCCTGCTGCGGTACGCGCCGGTCGAGAAGCTCTGAACTCTGAGAGGCCGGGGCTGTCCTCCGCGGCAGCCCCGCCGGGTTTCGGGGACGGCTCGCCGGGACGGGTTTTTGCAGGCCCGGGTTCTATTACGTCGGGTTCAGGCTGTTACGTCGGGTTCAGGCCGTGCGAACGCAGCCACTGCAGCGGGTCTATCGCCGAGCCGCCGCCCGGCCGGACCTCGAAGTGCAGGTGCGGGCCGGTGGAGTTGCCCGAATTGCCCGAATAGGCGATCACGTCACCGGCCTTGACCGTGCCGGAGCGGATCTTGGTGGTGCTGAGGTGGCAGTACCAGGTCTCGGTGCCGTCGGCGGCGGTCACGATCGCCATGTTGCCGTAGGCGCTGTTCCACTGGGTGCGCACGGTGCCGTCGGTGGCGGCCATGACCTCGGTGCCGTACTGGACGGGGAAGTCGATACCCGTGTGCACGGACATCCAGTTGACGCCGGACTGGCCGTAGTACGCGCTGAGGCCGTCCTGCTTGACCGGAACGACGAACTTGGGGCGCAGGGCCTCTCGTCGTGCCGCCTCATCAGCGCGCTTCTTCTTCTCCGCCGCCTGGCGCGCCTTGAGATCGAGTCGTTCCTGGGTGCGCGAGGCACGGTCACCGAAGTCGCGGGCATCGGCGCTGAGCGCGGCGAGCTGCGTGTCCATCTTGCTGTTGGCGGCGATCTGCTTGACGGACGACGGGTCGGCGGCCGCCAGGTTGGCGGTGCTGTCGTCCTTGGTGTCGCCGCCGATGTCGCTGACCGACGCGGCGGCGATCCCGGCGACGCCCATCACGCAGGCGGAAGGCACGGCGACGGTCAGCAGGGCGGAGCGCTTGGCGGGCGTACGGCGCCGGCCACGGCTGCCGCCGGAGCGGCGGACCGGGCGGGGCGTGACGGACGCCGAGGGAACGCCGGCGGCCATGGTCCGGGTGAGGGCGTCGTGTTCGTCCTCGACGTCGAGCTCGTCCTCCGGCTCGGCGGCGGACTCTTCTGCGGTCTCGGCAGCGGCTTCGTACGCGTACTCATGGTCGTAGTCGTAGTCGTACGAGGCTGCCGGGTCGGTGTCCGCTTCCTGGTCCGTGTCGCCCTGGGGGTCGGCGTCCGTTCGGAAGTCGGTGTCCGTGAAGTCGCTGCTTTCGAACTCCGTGGCCTGGAGCTCCGTGCCCTGGAACTCGGCCGCGGTGTCGTAACCCGCCTCGTAACCGCTGTCGTAGCCGGTCTCCTGGCCTGCCGTCTCGTACCCGGCGCCGTTCGTCTCGTACCCGGCGGCCTCGAAGCCGGTCGTGTCATAGCCCGCGGCCGGGACGAACTCGTGCTCCGGCGTGAACTGTTGGGGTACAAACGCGTCCGTCGTGCCGGTGGCCCCGGCGGAGTTCCAGGCGGTGGCGTCGTAGGCGCCGGTGTCGTAGCCCGGTGCGGCCCAGTGGCCGGTCGCGTCATGGGCGAAGGTGGCCGCGGCCGTCTCGTACTGGCCGGTGTGCGCGCCCTGGTTCCAGGCGCCGGCGTCCCACTGGCCGGTGGTGTCGTACTGCTGGTCGTACTGCGGCTGTTGGGCCTGCTGCGGCGACGCGTAGGCGTCGTAACCCGTGGACTGGTGCGATCCGGTGTCCCACTGGGTCGAGTCGTACTGGCTGCTGTGGCCCGCCTCGTAACTGCCCGGAAGGGCGCCGAAGAGCGGGTCGGAGTCGAAGCTGCCGGCGGCGTAGCCGTTGTATCCGGCGTGGGCGTGCTGGTCGTTCACCAACTTCTCTCTCGCCTCGGCAGCAGGACCAGTGTCCGGAACCACCGCATGGCGGGGCTCCAGGGGAAAGCAGTGGCGCGACTGTACCCGGCGGTACGCGACGGCGACAATCTTCAGCGGGAACCAGGCAAGCAGGAAACGGGCATTCGGCCGCCTTTCGGCGGGGTGTGGGCAGAGCTTTGGCCCTACGTTCGAGAAATGTTCGATGTCTCGACGCCCGCTCAGGGGGGTGGATCAGGCGACGGAGACTGCGCCCGAGTCGCCCGTGGCCGACTCCTCGGCATCGAGGGTCTGGCGGATACGGGCCGCGACGGCAGGGTGGACCGGCAGCGCGAGATGCCCGATTCCGCTGACCCGCACGTTCTCCACGATCAGATCCGGGTGGTCGATGCAGGCCGTCTCGATCGGGGCCATGATCTGGTCGAGATCGCTCCAGAAGCACACGAAGCGCGTCCGGCAGCCCGGAGCGGGACTGCGCAGCTCCTCGATCACCGGGGAATCGGGCCGCATCTGCCGCACGACCGGGTGCGCGCCGGCGAGGGGCGCCACGGTGGTGCCGGAGTGCGGGGTACCGAGAGTGACGAGCGTGCGGACGCGCTGGTCGCCGCCGAGGCGCTGGACGTAGTACCGCGCGATGAGGCCGCCGAGGCTGTGCCCGACGATGTCGACCTCATGGTGCCCCGTGCGGATGCAGATCTCTTCTATGTGGCGGCCGAGCAGCTCGGCCGCCGTGCGGACGTCGCGGGTGAGGGGGGAGTAATTGAGGCACTCGACGTGGCGTCGGCCGGGGCCGACGAGGGAGCGGCGCAGCAGGACGAAGACGGAGCGGTTGTCGATGAAGCCGTGGAGGAGGACGACCGGGACCGCCGTGGCCGTGCCCAGAACCCGTGCGGCGTCGGGCCCGGGATCCGCCGCGAGCCGGCCCTTCCGGCGCACGGGGCGCTCGGGCGTGAGCCCGGAGGGGTAGAGGAGCAGATGCGCGGCAAGAATGGCCAGCTCAAGGGCGGTGGCACGCAGCAGTGCGGCCGAGACGCGAAGGTTGAAGCACGGAACGTTGAAAGGCAGAACCTTCATGGCCGACCTCCTGAACGGCACGCGGGAGACGGCTCCGTCCCCCGTGTGCCCTCATGGGGTGCTTGCGAGGTCGACGGCGGTGCCGTACCACCGTGCCGTGCGGCTGTCGGCACGGTGGTACGGCGACCTGGAGTGGACCTGTGGCGGCTCCCCTTTGCGCCGTGCCTGCGGGCGTGTGGGACGCCTGGTGCTGATACGGCGCGCTATGAAAATGTCCCAGGTGTGATTTCCCCCTCGCCGACCACCGCGAAACGGCCGGTTGCGGGATGCTGGACTTCTGGCGATAACGTTCGTTCACTCTCCGCGTCTGCCCGTGGCGGCGCAGTCGGTGTGTGGGTATGGAGGCAGTGATGGGTGTGACCGGTCCGATCCGCGTGGTGGTGGCCAAGCCGGGTCTTGACGGCCACGATCGCGGCGCCAAGGTGATCGCGCGTGCGCTGCGTGACGCCGGTATGGAAGTCATCTACACGGGGCTTCACCAGACCCCCGAGCAGATCGTGGACACCGCGATCCAGGAGGACGCCGACGCGATCGGCCTCTCGATCCTCTCCGGAGCGCACAACACGCTGTTCGCCAAGGTCATCGAGCTCCTCAAGGAGCGCGACGCCCAGGACATCAAGGTCTTCGGCGGCGGCATCATCCCCGAGGCGGACATCGCGCCGCTGAAGGAGATCGGCGTGGCGGAGATCTTCACGCCGGGGGCCACGACGGTGTCGATCGTTGACTGGGTCAACGCGAACGTGCGCGAAGCCGCTGACGCGTAGCCCTCGAGGGCGCGACAGCGGGGTGGCCCAACCCGGCCTGCCCGGTCCGTGTGCAGGGCGCCCCCGGGGCGCGCTTCTCCCGGGCTCGGACCGGTCCGTTTGCGTCCGTCCTTGGGGCTGCGCCCCGGGCTGGGCTGGTCCGTCCGGGTGACCTGGGCCGCTCCGGGGGCCCGGAGATTCCTCAGACGGCCCCGTTCAGCTCCGCGTGCATCGTCGCGCGGAGCGTCAGCGTCGAGACCAGGCGCTGGAATGCCTCCGACCAGTAGCCTCCGGCACCGGGCGAGGCGTCCTCCTGCTCGTCCGGGGTGGCCGTCAGGACTTCCAGGCGGCGGGCCTCGGCCGGGTCCAGGCACCGTTCGGCCAGGCCCATCACCCCGCTGAAGCTCCACGGATAGCTGCCCGCGTCGCGCGCGATGTCGAGCGCGTCGACCACCGAGCGGCCCAGCGGCTCTGCCCACGGCACCGCGCAGACGCCGAGGAGCTGGAACGCTTCCGACAACCCGTGGGCCGCGATGAACCGCGCGACCCAGTCCGCCCGCTCGTCCGCCGGCAGTGTCGCGAGCAGCTTGGACCGTTCGGCCAGTGACGTCGTGCCGGGACCGGTCGCAGGCGGGGTCGCGGGTGGGCCGAGCAGGGCGCGGGACCAGGCCGCGTCACCCTGCCGCACCGCCGCCCGGCACCACGCGGCATGCAGCTCGTCGCCCCAGTCGTCGGCCACCGGCAGTGCGACGATCTGCTCCGCCGTGCGCCCCCCGAGCCGGCCGGGCCAGACGGACAGCGGGGCGGACTCCACCAACTGGCCCAGCCACCAAGACCGTTCGCCCCGGCCCGAAGGCGGTGTCGCCACCACGCCGTCACGCTGCATGTCCGCGTCGCATTCGTGCGGGGCCTCCACCGTGATCACCGCGCCCGCGTCGTCCCCGCGGTCCAGGGAGACACAGGACGCCGCCCGCGCCGCCATCCGCCCGGCGAACGCCGAGCCCGGCAGGGCGGAGAGCAGCTCGGCCGCCGTCGACCGGACGTTTCGGCTGCGGTCGGACAGGGCCTGTTCCAGGAAGGTCTCGTCCGCGTCGGACAGCCCCGTGCGGAGCGAGTCGAGGAACATCAGCCGGTCCTCCGCCCGCTCCGTGGCCCAGGTCGAGCCGAGCAGCGACAGCGCGCTGTCCGCGTCATGGGTCCGCAGGGCGGCCAGCAGGGCGACCCGCTCGGCGAACAGTCCCTCCTCCCACAGCCGTCCCACTGCCTCCGCATCGTCCCGGTCGGGCAGTGCGGAGCCGGCCGATCCGCCGCGCAGGGCGAACTTCCACTCCGGGTTGAGCCGGGCGAGCCACAGCCCGCGCGCCCCGGCGAAGGCGAGGGCCTGCGGCCGCAGATCGGTACGTGCCCGGGCCGCGTCGAGCAGCGCCGGCAGGACGGAAGGCGGCGCCTGGAAGCCGCGTTCGTTGGCGGCGGCCAGCCACTGGGGGAGCAGCTCGGTCAGATCCGGAGCTGTACCCCGGCGGCCGCCGCCCGACGGCGCGGACCGGTCGGCGAGCAGCTGGGCGAGCCGCCGCCGGGCCGGCGCGGGCACTGCAGGGCGACTGTCGTGCGGTGCGGGCTCCGGCCGGGCGGCGGCAGCCGCGGGCTGCAGACCCGCCCGTCGCCGTACGGTGTGCAGCGCGGCGGCGTCGAGCAGGCCGACCGGAGCGTCCTTGCCCGGGGGCGTCAGGGCAGCCGGCGGGGTGCGGCGGTCGGTGCCGAGAAGCGCCGCGGTGACGAGCTCCTCCCACGGTGATGCGCCGGTGGTGCCGGTCATGATGCCTCCTTCACTGGTCATGAGCCTTGTCGTCAGATGAGCGGGACCGTCTCCGAGCCGTCCTCCGGCCAGGCCGTGAGCGGCGCGAAGCCCTGGTGACCGAACTCGCCGAAGACCGTGACCGGACGGCCGCCGGAGAGCGCCACGAGCTTCCACAGCCCGGGACGGGTGAGGGCCGAAGCCGCGAGGGGGAGCGCGGACTTCCCGTCCGCGTCCGCCAGTTGCCACCCGTCGCCGTCCGGCACAGGTACGACGCCGTGCAGCGTCACCGGCCAGGAGTCCAGCCAGGGGTCGTCCCGCAGGGCCTGCCCGTACGCCTCGACGGCCGACACTGCCGGCCCGCCCGGCGGGGGCGCACCGAGGGGCGCCGGTCCGCCGAACTGCGTGCCCAGGTCCGCCCGCAGCTGCCCCGCGCCCCCGTACGGCACGACCTCCGCGTCGATCGTCAGTCCCACCGGCAGCGCCTGTTGCGGTGAGCGGCCCGCTGCCCCGAAGGACAGCAGCAGCACGGTGCGGCCGGTCTCCCGCCCGTACAGCCAGATGCGGCGGGTGGTGAGCTTGCCGTCCGACGTGTCGTACTGGGCCAGGATCAGCCAGTCGTCACGGACGGGCGGTCCGGCGGCCGGCGCGGTGAGTCCCACCCGGGTCCGCACCGTCGCAGCCAGCGCCTCGGGCAGCCGCCGGCGGCCCAGCCAGGCCGAGTCCAGCAGATGGATCAGCGCGCACTCCTCCAGCAGGCGCACCGGCCAGCCCGGCCCGGAGCCGGGTATCGCGCCCAACTCGCGGACCCGGCCCGCCAGCCTGGGCGCCTGCGCGTCGACCATGCGTGCCGCGGTCTCCTCCCAGACCCCGTATCCGGACTGCTCGGCCGCGGCAAGTCCCCCGCGCAGCAGATCGGACAGCCGCTGCTCCAACTCGGTGGCGCCTGCCGTGATCCGGTCCGCCCGCTGCTCGGCGCGGCGTCGGGCGGCGTCGGGATCCGCGCTCCTGGCGGGCGTCCCCGTCCCCGCGTCGTTCTGCTGCCTGGCCTGCTCGCGCTTTCTGCGTCCTGCCAGCCACTCCTCGGCCCAGTCCGGGACGTCGGAGTCCCGCACGGTGCGCACGGCCTGCGCGTCCGCCGCCCACAGCAGCAGCAGTCCCAGCGCGTGCTTGCACGGGAACTTGCGGCTCGGGCAACTGCATTTGTACGCGGGGCCCTTGGTGTCCACCACCGTCTGATAGGGCCTGCTGCCGCTGCCCTTGCACAGGCCCCACACGGCACCCGAGCCGGTGGTGCCCGCGCCGGACCACGGCCCGGCCGTGCCGAGTTTGTTTCCCGCTTTGCGTGATGCGTCGTCAGGAGCCAGTGCCAGCACCTGTTCCGACGTCCAGCGCACCCCTTGCTCCGTGGGGTGCGGGGGCTCTCCCCCGAGTGATCGCAGCATGGGAACGACGCTAAGGCCCTGCACTGACAACGCCTTCGACCTGCTGGGATGTGATCGCCGAGGCCGATTGTCAGTGGCGTGGTGCACCGTGGATCACACATCGGGTCGAACGATCTGGAGGGGGATCCATGACCGTGTCCGAAATCGGCGCAGCGACCGGAACCGAAGTCCTGCGACCGCACGCCGAGGACGCTTTCGCCGACGAGCTGAAGGCGCTCGCCGCGGTCGACGACCGCCCGCGTCCGGTGAACTGGCGGATGTCGCCGTGGGCGGTCGCCACCTACCTGCTCGGCGGCACGCTGTCCGACGGGACGGTGATCACACCCAAGTACGTGGGGCCGCGCCGGATCGTCGAGGTCGCCGTCACCACGCTCGCCACCGACCGGGCGCTGCTGCTGCTCGGCGTGCCCGGCACTGCGAAGACATGGGTGTCCGAGCATCTCGCCGCCGCCGTCAGCGGCGACTCGACCCTGCTGGTGCAGGGCACGGCGGGCACGCCCGAGGAGGCGATCCGCTACGGCTGGAACTATGCGCAGTTGCTGGCGCACGGACCCAGCCGTGACGCGCTCGTGCCGAGTCCGGTCATGCGCGCCATGTCCGAAGGCATGACCGCGCGCGTCGAGGAGCTCACACGCGTCCCCGCCGACGTGCAGGACTCGCTGATCACGATCCTGTCCGAGAAGACGCTGCCCGTGCCGGAGTTGGGGCAGGAGGTGCAGGCGGTCCGCGGGTTCAATCTCATCGCCACGGCCAACGACCGCGACCGCGGGGTCAACGACCTGTCCAGCGCACTGCGCCGCCGGTTCAACACGGTCGTGCTGCCGCTGCCCGCGACCCCGGACGCCGAGGTCGACATCGTGTCGCGTCGCGTCGACCAGATAGGACGCTCGCTCGATCTGCCTGCCGCGCCGGAGGGACTGGAGGAGATCCGCCGGGTGGTCACGGTCTTCCGGGAGTTGAGGGACGGCGTGTCCACCGACGGCCGCACCAAGATCAAGTCTCCTTCCGGGACGCTGTCGACGGCCGAGGCCATCTCCGTCGTCACCAACGGGCTGGCGCTGGCCGCGCACTTCGGCGACGGAGTGCTGCGCCCGGGTGACGTGGCGGCCGGCATCCTCGGCGCCGTCGTGCGGGACCCGGCGGCCGACCGCGTCATCTGGCAGGAGTACCTGGAGACGGTGGTGCGCGAGCGGGACGGCTGGAAGGACTTCTACCGGGCCTGCCGCGAGGTGAGCGTATGACCGGGCCGCTGCTGCTCGGCGTCCGCCACCACGGGCCGGGCTCCGCGCGGGCGGTACGGGCCGCGCTGGACGCGGCGTCGCCCGCGGCCGTGCTGGTCGAGGGGCCGCCCGAGGGGGACGGGCTGCTCGCGCTGGCGGCCGACGAGCAGATGCGCCCGCCGGTCGCGCTGCTCGCGCATGCCGTGGACGATCCGGGCCGGGCGGCGTTCTGGCCGCTGGCGGAGTTCTCGCCGGAATGGGTCGCGATCCGCTGGGCGCTGGCGCACGAGGTTCCCGTTCGGTTCATCGACCTGCCCGCCGCGCACTCGCTCGCGCTCGCCGCGCACGAGGAAGCCCGGGGCGCGGCCCCGTCCGACCGGCCGGAGGGGGCGGAGGGGCCTGACGGGACATCGGCCGGGCAGCCCGGTGCCGACCCCGGGAGCGTGGGTCCGGGCGCGCCCACGCCGGACGAGGCGGGCAGCGACGGGCTGCACATCGACCCGATCGCCGTGCTCGCCGGGGCCGCGGGGTACGACGACCCGGAGCGCTGGTGGGAGGACGTCGTCGAGCATCGGGGCACCGGGTCCCGGACCGCGGCCGCAGCCGGGGCGGCGGTGACGTCTCTCCCGGCAGCCGGGAGAGAGACCCCGGCAGATGTCACGGATCCCTTCGCACCGTTCGCCGCGCTCGGCGAGGCGATGACGGCACTGCGGGAGGGGTACGGCCACGGCGGTCGCGACCGGGATCTCGTTCGGGAGGCCCATATGCGCCTCCAACTAAGGGCAGCCCGCAAGGAGTTCGGAGACGGTGTGGCAGTCGTCTGCGGCGCCTGGCATGTGCCCGCACTCGAGGAGAGGACCACCGTCGCGGCCGACCGCGCACTCCTCAAAGGGCTGCCGAAAGTCAAGACGGAGATGACCTGGGTGCCCTGGACGCACCGCCGGCTCGCCCGGCTCGGCTCACCCTCCGGGCGAGGCTACGGCGCGGGCATCGACTCGCCCGGCTGGTACGGACACCTGTTCGGCGCGCCCGACCGGCCCGTCGAGCGGTGGATGACCAAGGTCGCGGGCCTGCTGCGCGACGAGGACCGGATGGTGTCGTCCGCCCATGTCATCGAGGCGGTCCGGCTCGCCGAGACCCTCGCCGTCATGCGAGGGCGGCCGCTCGCCGGACTGGGCGAGACCATCGACGCCGTACGGGCCGTCATGTGCGACGGCTCCGATGTGCCGCTCGATCTCGTCCGCGACCGGCTCGTCATCGGTGATGTGCTCGGTGAAGTGCCGGACACCGCGCCCGCCGTACCCCTTCAGCGCGATCTGACCCGGCAGCAGCGCAGTCTGCGGCTCAAGCCCGAGGCCCTGGAGCGCGAGCTGGACCTGGATCTGCGCAAGGAGTCCGACGCGGCCAAGAGCCGGCTGCTGCACCGGCTGCGTCTGCTCGGCGTGGGCTGGGGGGAGCCCGTCGCGGGACGGGGAAGCACGGGCACGTTCCGGGAGAGCTGGCGGCTGCGCTGGGAGCCCGAGCTGTCCGTCCAGATCGCCGAGGCCGGAGTCTGGGGCACCACCGTGCTCTCCGCCGCCACGGCGAAGGCCGAGTCGCTGGCCGTCACGGCCACCGCGCTCGGCGAGGTCACCGCACTCGCCGAGCACTGCCTGCTGGCCGGCCTGCCCGACGCGCTGCCCGTGGTGATGAAGGCGCTGGCCGACCGCGCCGCGCTGGACGCCGACGTGAGCCATCTCGCTCAGGCCCTGCCCGCCCTTGCCCGCTCCTTGCGGTACGGCGATGTGCGCGCCACCGACACCGCTGCCCTCGGCGAGGTCGCCGCCGGGATCGCCGAGCGGATCTGTGTCGGACTTCCGCCCGCCTGCACCGCGCTCGACGCGGACGGCGCGGCGGAGATGCGCGGCCACATCGACGGCGTTCACCACGCGATCGGACTGCTGCCCGGGACCGGCGAGCTGGGCGAGCGCTGGAGCTCGGTGCTGCGCAGGCTCGCCGACCGCGACACCGTCCCCGGCGTGATACGCGGCCGCGCGGCACGGTTGCTGCTGGACGACGGGCGGCTCGAGGAGGACGAGGCCGCACGGCTGATGGCCCTCGCGCTCTCGCCGGGCACGGAGCCCGCCGATGCGGCGGCATGGATCGAGGGGTTCGTCGGGGGCGCCTCGGGGGGCGGTCTGCTCCTGGTCCACGACGAACGGCTCCTCGGGCTGGTCGATGCCTGGCTCGCAGCCGTGCCCACGAACGCCTTCACCGATGTACTGCCGCTGCTGCGCCGCACGTTCTCCGGCTACGAACCGGGCGTGCGCCGCACTCTCGGGGAGCTCGTCGCACGTGGACCCGCGGCGACGGCCGGTCCGGCGCAGGACCGGTCCGCGATGCCCGGCTTCGGGCCCGGCCTGGACGAGGCGCGGGCGGACGCGATGCTGCCCGTGCTGCATCTGCTGCTCGGCATCCACGAGTCGGCAGCAGGCGTACGAGCCGGAAGCGAGACGGCCGGGCACGAGCAGGAAGGCGACCACCTGTCCGGCGACGACCAGGCAGGCAAGCCCCTTGCTGCCAAGGACCACACCGGCACGGACCTCACAGGCGAGGACCCGGCCGGCGACGACCTCGACCGACCGACCCATGACAACGACCCGGCGGGGGTGGCCCGATGACACCGACCGAGCACGACGAGCGGCTGCGGCGCTGGCGGCTCGTGCTGGGCGGCGAGTCCGGAGCCGACGGCACGGGCTGCGCCCTGGCCGGCCCGGACGCGGCGATGGACGACGCCCTGACCTCCCTCTACGGGACCCGACCCGGCGCCGCGGACCGTGGCGGCAGCCGCTCCGCAGGCCTCGGGGCGTCCGCGCCCTCCGTCGCGCGCTGGCTCGGCGACATCCGGACGTACTTCCCCAGCTCCGTCGTCCAGGTCATGCAGCGCGACGCGATCGACCGGCTCGGTCTGTCCACCCTCCTGCTGGAGCCGGAGATGCTGGAGGCCGTCGAGGCGGACGTCCATCTCGTCGGCACACTGCTCTCGCTCAACAAGGCGATGCCCGAGACGACCAAGGAGACGGCCAGGGCCGTGGTCCGCAAGGTCGTCGAGGAGCTGGAGAAGAAGCTGGCCACCCGCACCCGGTCCACGCTGACGGGCGCGCTCGACCGCTCGGCGAAGATCAATCGCCCGCGCCACCGGGACATCGACTGGGACCGGACGATCCGGGCCAACCTGAAGAACTATCTGCCGGAGCACCGCACCGTCGTGCCCGAGCGGCTCATCGGATACGGACGCGCCTCCCGGTCCGTCAAGAAGGACGTGGTGCTCTGCATCGACCAGTCCGGATCGATGGCCGCATCCGTCGTCTACGCCTCGGTGTTCGGCGCGGTCCTCGCCTCGATGCGCTCCATCGCCACCCGCCTCGTCGTCTTCGACACGGCCGTCGTCGACCTCACCGACCAGCTCGACGATCCGGTCGACGTGCTGTTCGGCACCCAGCTGGGCGGCGGTACCGACATCAACAGGGCGCTCGCATACTGCCAGTCGCAGATCACCCGCCCCGCCGACACCGTCGTCGTCCTCATCAGTGACCTCTACGAAGGCGGTATCCGGGACGAGATGCTCAAGCGGGTCGCGGCGATGAAGGCCTCGGGTGTGCAGTTCGTCGCACTGCTGGCGCTCTCCGACGAAGGAACGCCCGCGTACGACCGTGAGCACGCGGCGGCCCTCGCGGCGCTCGGCGCCCCGGCGTTCGCCTGTACGCCCGATCTCTTCCCGGATGTCATGGCGGCCGCCATCGAGAAGCGGCCCCTGCCCATACCGGACATGGTGACCCATCAGTAACGCAGGACTTGCGTGCCCCCCGGAGGCTCGTGCGAGCATCGTGCCCGATCCCCGCGGAAGGCCGGCGTCCGCCGGCCGGGGCCGTCCGGGAAGGCATCCTCCACCATGACCGTCGCAGCTGCTCGTCCAGCAGCCGTCCTGTGCGCACTGCGCCGGGCGGTCGCCGGGTCACGCGCGCTGCACGTGATGCTCTTCCTCGGTGGGCTGCTGACGATCGGTTTCCTCTTCGCCGGTCAGGCGGAGGCTGCTGAGTCCCCTGCACCGCACGTCCGGGCGCAGGCCGCAGCGGCCGCTGCGGAGGCCGAGACGTGGGCAGCGGGAGCCGGTGCGGGTATCGCGGACTCCGCTCCGGTACGCGAACTGCGCGAGACGGCCTCGGACCCCGTCACCTCGCTGAGCGAGGTGGCCCGCCCGGTCACGGCTGCCGCACGCGACATCACCGCGCCCCTGGGCGAGGTGCTGCCTGGGCCGCAACCGCCCGGCGGCGATGTCCCGGGCCTCCCCGTCGACCCGCCTACCGCGGGCGCCGACACGACGGACCCGGGTGACGGCCCGGCACCGGCGACGGACACCGTCGCCGGTTCGGCCGCTCCGTCGCGCGCCGACGCCGACGCCGCCTCCGACGACAGCAGGGCGGCGGCCCACAGCGCTGCCGTGGCCGCCACGTACGTTCTCGATGCCCCCACCGCTGCCGGTCACCACGACGGCGCGGCGCGGGGACCGCAGGGTGAGGTCCGTCCGGACCCCACGCACGCACCTGAGCCGTTCGCTCCCTGCAGCTCCCGGCAGGGCACCGTTCCGCACTCCGGCGAGTCCCACACCTTCCGTATGGGAGACCACCAGGCGGCCACGTTGTCGTACGGGTCGCCGGGTGTGTTCGCCGGCGACCCCCGCTGGGTGGCCGCCGAGCCGCCGACCCGCGACAGGCCGCGCGACATTCTCGAATTCCCCGGCTAGGGCAGCCCTTTCCCCGCCTTGACCTGCCACGCGGGGGTGGGACAGGTCTGCCCGCCACACCGGATATCTCCGGACAGCCGAGACAATTCGAAGGATCTGACGCAAGCATGCACAAGAACATCCGCCGTTCCATAGCCGTCGCCGCCACCGCCACCGGTATGTGGGCCCTCGGGACCGCCGCGGCCAGCGCCGACGAGCTGCCCGTCTCCGTGCCGCTCGCCACGCCCGACCAGGCCGCCGACGTGATCGACGACGTCACGGCCGGTGCCGAGGACGTCAGCACGCAGGTCGCGGACACCGCGGCCGGGGTGCGGGGCCAGATTCCCGACGACCCGCGCCTGGAGGACATCCAGCTCCCGTCCGTCGCCGACGCGCAGCTCCCGTCCGCCGCGGACGTCCAGGTCCCGGTCGTCGAGGACGCGCAGCAGGACGCCCGCGAGGAGATCGACTACCTCTTCGGGCCGCTCTCCGCGTTCGCGCCGGAGCTGCAGCAGGCCCCGGGCTCGGCCGGCGCCGAGGCCCAGCGCCTCGTCGCCGCCTCGGGCCCGATCGCCGACGAGACCGGCCAGGCCGTTCTGCCGCCCGTCGTGGCCACCGCCGTCTCCGGTGTCGTGCCGGTCGCCGGCCAGGCGGTCGGTGACGTCGGTGTCCTCGCGCAGGACGTCGTCTCCGAGGTGACCCCCTTCGCCGGTGGTGTGGTCTCGGAGGTGCAGCCGTTCGCCGGTGGTGTGGTCTCCGAGGTGCAGCCGTTCGCCGGCGGGGTCGTCGGTGCGGTGCACCCGTTGGTCGAGACCGTCGTCGATCACGTCCAGCCGGTCACGTACGGCGTCGGCACCAGCGCCACCGGTCTCGTCCAGGGTGTGAGCGCCGATGTGCAGCCCTTCGCGGGCGGTGTCGTCTCCGACGTGCAGCCGTTCGCCCAGGGGGTCACCGGGGGCGCCACGGGTGACGCCGCCCCGCTCACCGGCAACGCCGTCACGGGCGTGCAGGGCGTGGTCTCCGATGTGACCCCCAGCTACATGCCCTACGGCATCTGAGCACGTACAGTCAGCATCTGAGCAGTCTCCGGGTGACGCCCTCCAGGCGCTGACCGGTCACTGACCAGGCATTACTCCGGCACGGTCGACCGTGCCGGAGGTGTGAGAGGCGGCCTTCGAACCCCAGGAGGCCGCCCCTCCTCGCACCTGATCAGGTCGCGATCTGTGACTGTAATCACCGCTCAGGTGTGACCTGTGATTTAGGGACCCGTGTGCTGCGGGGATAACCTGCCAGGCGGACATGCCGCGCCCACGGACACCGTGTGTGCCTCCCTTGTGACAGTGCCGTCACGTTGCCCTCAGCGGCACGCCCACGCAGACAACGAACCGCGATCAGTAGAAAAGGGACGGACGCGCGTGGACCTGTTCGAGTACCAGGCGAGGGACCTCTTCGCCAAGCACGGTGTACCGGTGCTGGCCGGTGAAGTCATCGACACGCCTGAGGCGGCGCGCGAGGCGACCGAGCGTCTGGGCGGCCGTTCGGTCGTCAAGGCCCAGGTCAAGGTCGGCGGCCGTGGCAAGGCCGGCGGCGTGAAGCTGGCCGCCACTCCGGACGAGGCTGTCGCTCGTGCGGCGGACATCCTCGGCATGGACATCAAGGGCCACACGGTCCACAAGGTGATGATCGCGGAGACCGCTCCGGAGATCGCCGAGGAGTACTACGTCTCGTACCTCCTCGACCGCACCAACCGCACCTTCCTCGCCATGGCGTCCGTCCAGGGCGGCGTGGAGATCGAGGTCGTCGCGGAGGAGAACCCCGAGGCCCTCGCGAAGGTCCCGGTCAACGCCAACGAGGGCGTCACCAAGGAGAAGGCCGCCGAGATCGTCGCCCAGGCGAAGTTCCCGGCCGAGGTCGCCGACCAGGTCGCCGACATCCTCGTCACCCTGTGGAAGACCTTCATCGAGGAGGACGCGCTCCTCGTCGAGGTCAACCCGCTGGCCAAGGTCGCCGACGGCCGCGTCATCGCGCTCGACGGCAAGGTGTCCCTCGACGAGAACGCCGACTTCCGTCAGCCCGGGCACGCGGCTCTCGAGGACAAGGCCGCGGCCAACCCGCTCGAGGCCGCCGCCAAGGCCAAGAACCTCAACTACGTCAAGCTCGACGGCGAGGTCGGCATCATCGGCAACGGTGCGGGTCTGGTCATGTCGACCCTCGACGTCGTCGCCTACGCTGGTGAGAACCACGGTGGCGTCAAGCCGGCCAACTTCCTCGACATCGGTGGCGGCGCCTCCGCACAGGTGATGGCGAACGGCCTGGAGATCATCCTCGGCGACCCGGACGTCAAGTCCGTCTTCGTCAACGTCTTCGGTGGCATCACCGCATGCGACGAGGTCGCCAACGGCATCGTCCAGGCTCTGGCCCTGCTCGCCGACAAGGGCGAAGAGGTCACCAAGCCGCTGGTCGTCCGCCTCGACGGCAACAACGCGGAGCTGGGTCGCAGGATCCTCTCCGACGCCAACCACCCGCTCGTGCAGCGCGTGGACACCATGGACGGCGCGGCCGACAAGGCCGCCGAGCTCGCCGCTGCTGCGAAGTAAGGGAAGAGGGACTGTAGAACCATGGCTATCTTCCTCAACAAGGACAGCAAGGTCATCGTCCAGGGCATGACCGGCGCCACCGGCATGAAGCACACCAAGCTCATGCTGGCCGACGGCACCAACATCGTCGGCGGCGTGAACCCGCGCAAGGCCGGAACGTCCGTCGACTTCGACGGCACCGAGGTACCGGTCTTCGGCTCCGTCGCCGAGGCGATGGAGAAGACGGGCGCCAACGTCTCCGTCCTCTTCGTGCCGCCGGCCTTCGCCAAGGCCGCCGTCGTCGAGGCGATCGACGCCGAGATCCCGCTGGCGGTCGTGATCACCGAGGGCATCGCGGTCCACGACTCCGCCGCCTTCTGGGCGTACGCGACGTCCAAGGGCAACAAGACCCGGATCATCGGCCCGAACTGCCCCGGCCTGATCACCCCCGGTCAGTCCAACGCCGGCATCATCCCGGGCGACATCACCAAGCCCGGCCGCATCGGTCTCGTGTCCAAGTCCGGCACGCTGACCTACCAGATGATGTACGAGCTCCGTGACATCGGCTTCTCCTCCGCCGTCGGCATCGGTGGCGACCCGGTCATCGGCACCACGCACATCGACGCCCTGGCGGCCTTCGAGGCCGACCCGGACACCGACCTGATCGTCATGATCGGTGAGATCGGCGGCGACGCCGAGGAGCGTGCGGCCGACTTCATCAAGGCCAATGTCACCAAGCCGGTCGTCGGCTACGTCGCGGGCTTCACCGCGCCCGAGGGCAAGACCATGGGCCACGCCGGCGCCATCGTCTCCGGCTCCTCCGGCACCGCCCAGGCGAAGAAGGAGGCCCTTGAGGCCGCCGGTGTCAAGGTCGGCAAGACGCCGACCGAGACGGCCAAGTTGGCGCGCGCCGTTCTCGGCAGCTGACCCTGCCTCGGCGGCCGGGCTTCCGGGCTGCTTCTGCACGGCACTGCGGGTGGGCCCGCCCCCGGACGACCGGGGGCGGGCCCACCCGTTTGTGCGCAGCGGCGGTCAGCGGAGCTGGGGGACCAGCCGGTGGGGGCCCTTCGCCGGCTCGGCGTTCAGTCTGTCGCGCAGCGTCCTGTCCTTCTGGCTGAGCAGTTGCGGGCCGGGATGCGGCGCGGGCACGCCCTCGACCCACTGACCCGGCGGGACGGGCCGCTCGTAGTGCCGGGGAGCGGTGACCAGCGTGATCGCCGTCGCGGCCACGATCAGTGAGGTCGCCGCGACCGCGACCCGCGTCCACACCTCTGCCCGTCGCTCGCAGGTCGCCCGTACCGTGTCGGCGGGCGTCATGCGCGGCACGGGTACCGCAGCGGCCAGCGCCCTGAGCTGCTGCTGGAGCAGTTCGGGGTCGCCGAGTTCGGGCAGCCGCCCGGCGACGGCGTCCCGCGCGTGCAGCAGTCGGTTCGCGGCGGCCGGGGTGCTCGCCTCGGTCTCGGCCGCGGTCTCCGGCAGGTCCAGGCCCAGCCCGTCGTAGAGCAGCAGTGTGCGACGGTACGGCGGGGGCAGCTCCTGCAGCGCGTCGAGCAGCGCCGGCCGGTTCCCGGTCTCCTGCGGGCTGTCCGGATGCCGGTGGGCACGGCGCATACGGTGCCAGGGAGACATGGCGTACTCGTAGGCGACGGCCCGGACCCAGCCCACCGGGTCCCGGTCGACGGCGACTTCGGGCCAGCGCTGCCACGCAAGGTGGAAGGCGCGCTCGACCGACTCGCGGGAGAGCTCGGTGCGGCCGGTGAGCAGGTAGGTCTGGCGTACGAGGGCGGGTGCCGCGTGCGCGTACAGGGCGTCGAAGGCCTCGCCCGGGGTCGACGCCGGGGGAAGCGAGGGCAGGGGCGCCGGTGGACGGCGCGGCGCGGGCTGAGGCTTGGGGGGCAGGACACGCGGGCGTGCGGGCGAGCGCTGCCCGGGCCGGATGTCCGGCGGGGGAGCGGGATCGGGCGATGCCGCGGACAGTTCCTCCTCGATGGCGGCGAGGAGCTTCGCGTACAACTCACGTCTGCGGCCCTGCGGGCTGGTGCGGCCGGTCTCCCAGGATTTGATCGTCGTGCGTGTCACGCCGATCGCGGCCGCGACCTGCTCCTCTTTCAGGCCCTTCGCCTCGCGCAGGCGCCGCCGCTCCTTCGGGGGCGGCAGGGGGACCGGGGAGTCGGTGGTGCTCCGTGTCATGAAGGGCTCCCCGCGGCGCTGCACTCGGCAAAAAAGTACATAAACGTATATTGAGCGACACAACGGGTGATCGCTTGTTACGCGGCTCCAGCGCGTGTCGTTGGCAGCATGGCTGCGTGACCCAACTGACCGATCGAAGCCCGTCGATCACGCCGGCCCCGGTCGTCGTCCAGGGAGGCCGGCCGGCCTTCGCCCTGGCGGCGGCCCTCGTACGCGGTGCGACCGCGGCCGGTCTGGGGCTCGGCGCGATCGCCGTTCTCGTCATGGCGATGTGGATCAGCTCGCCGTTCCCCGACCGCGGGCCGGGCAGCGCGCTGCATGTCGTCGCAGGGCTGTGGCTGCTGGCGCACGGTACCGAACTCGTCCGCTCGGACACGCTGTCCGGCACTCCGGCACCGATGGGGCTCGTACCGCTGCTGCTGGTCGCGCTGCCCGCACTGCTCGCGCGCCGGGCCGCGCGCGATGTGCTGGAGCCCGACGGGGGGCGGCCGAGCCCTTCGCCGACGGGCGCGGTGTGTGCCGTGACCGTGGGGTACGTGCTGGCGGCCGCGCCGGTGGCGCTCTACGCGGCCGGCGGCGCGATCGGGCCGGATCCGTCCAGTGCCGCATTCCATGTGCCGCTGGTGGCCGGAGTGGCGGCGGCGTGCGGTGCATGGACGGCGTACGACAGGCCGCTCGGGCCGCTCCCGGACCGACGGCCGGAGCGGCTGCGGCGCCTGCTCGCCCGACCCGATGTGGCCGCCACCCTGCGGTCCGCCGCGGCGGGAGCGCTGGCGCTGCTGGTCGGCGGCGCACTGCTGGTCGCCGCGTCCCTGATGTGGCACGCGCAGGCGGCACAGGACTCGTTCCAGCAGCTCGCGGGGGACTGGCCGGGCCGTCTCGCGCTGTTGCTGCTCGCCCTCGCGCTGGTGCCGAACGCGGCGGCCTGGGGCGCGGCGTACGGCCTCGGCCCCGGCTTCGCCCTCGGCACGGGAGCGACCGTGACACCGCTCGCCCTTACCGGGACACCCGCGCTGCCGGCCTTCCCGCTGCTCGCCGCGGTCCCGGCCGCGGGACCCGGGACACCGCTGCACTGGGCGGCGGTGGCGGTACCGGTGGCCGCGGGCGCCACGGTCGCGCTGTTCACGCTGCGGACCGCGGCGCCACGGCTGGGGCCGCCCGAGACGGCCTGGGGCCTGCGGAACACCGCGCTGAGCGTGCTGCTCGCAGCGGTGGGGTGCGCGGTGCTGACGGCAGTCGTGACGGCCGCCGCGGGCGGCCCGCTCGGCGCGGGCCGGCTGGCGGCGTTCGGCCCGGTGTGGTGGCAGACGGGCCTGGCATCGCTGGCCTGGACGGCAGGTATCGGCGTACCGACGGCGCTGGGCGTGCGGGCGTGGCGGCTGCGCACCCGTACGAAGGACGCGGGCGAGTCGGAGACGCTGCCGACTGCCTCGGCGCCCGGCGCGACGGTCGAGGGTACGGACGAGGACATCATCGACTCGTACGACGTGCTGCCGGCGTTCCCGTGGACCTCGGGCTTCCCCTCGAGCCCGGACACGTCCCACCGGCCGCCGTCCGGCTCGGGTTCGGCGAACGAGGGTGGGGCGCAGCTTGCGGAATCGGACACGCCCGAGGGCGCGGGCGGCCCACGGCCAGGCGCGGAGCCGTCCCGCTCGGAGAAGGCGGACGAGGGCGGCGCCCGGCTCGCGGCCTCGGACACCTCAGGGGCGGCGGATCCGCTCCCCTCCGGGCCGGGTACCGCCTCCGACGAGGCTGCGGATGTGCCTCGGCGGCCTGTGGCCGAGCCGGGGGCCCAGGCGCCCGGGGGTGCCGACGAGGGCGGGCCGGACGCGTAGTCGGCCGGTGGCCCCGCCCGTTCGGCTCCGGCGGGGTCGAAGGGGCCCTCAGGGCCTGGGTTGTGTCTCTCCGGCCGACGCGGCTGCGGATGTGCCTCGGTGGCCTGTGGCCGAGCCGGGGCCCAGGCGCCCGGTGTGCGGCAGCCGGTGCCGAGCGGTCGTGGGGCACCCGGGGCCGGCGTTGTGTCTCTCCGGGCCGGTGGCCTCCTACGCGCCTGCGGCTGCGTGCCCCGGTTCCGGCGCGGGGCGCCGGCGGCCGCTCACCAGGGGCCCGGCGTCGTGTCCCTCCGGTGCCCGGCCGCGCTGAGCAGTGCTACTCCTTGACGCCGATCACGCCGCGCAGCGGCTTCGGGAGCTGGTCGTTGCATGCCAGCTGGCCCGTCTTCGTCAGGGCGTCGTCCACGCACGTGTAGAAGTCGCGGTAGACCAGCTGTGCCGTGAACGACGCCGCCACGATCATCAGCGCGATGCCCGCCATCACCAGGCCGCTCACCGCCGCCGTGACCTGCGATCTGTTCGGCGAGGCCGGGGCTCCGGGAGCCGGTGCAGGTGACGTCACCGCATCCGCCGCCCGCCGCTGCGGCTTCGCACGCAGCGAGCTGATGCTCCAGTACACCGCCAGCGAGCCCAGCAGCAGCGCGATCTCCGGGAAGTCGAAGAGCGCGAAGAAGAACGCCCACATGCCCGACAGCAGCGCATAGCGCGCCCTGCGCTGGGCCGGGTCCGTCGGGTCCCAGCGCATGCCGGGACCGGGCCCGCCGCTCTCGGGGTCGCGTCGGCCGTCCTGCTGGCCGCCGGGGCGGCCACCGAAGCCCCCGCCCGACGAGCGGCCCGGCTGGCGGCTGCTCCACCGGCCGCCCCGGCCCGACCGGTCACCGTCGGAGGACGACGAGTCGGGGGAGTCGGACGTCGAGGGCTCGTCGTTCGCGGGGCGCCGCGGCTGCCAGGGCTGGTCGGGCCTGCCCTCCGGCGGCGGCGCGAAGGGGTTGTTGTCGTCCGTGGACTGGCGCTCCCGCGGCAACAGGAGGTCCGTACGGCGGCGGCGGTCCAGCATCTGGTGAACGTCTTCCCCTCGTCATGCCCGTCGTCCGGCCCGTCCGGTGCGGGCCTGCCCACAGACGCTACCTCCCGGCCACGCCCCCGTCCCGTGGGGGCCGACCTGTGTGCCGGTATCGTTGCTGACGGTCGTCTCGTTCGTAGAGTTCCCCGTATCCGGGGGCACGAGTCGTTTGTACGACCACACAAAGTCGCAGTGCAACACGGAAAGAGTCCCCTGTGGCCGCCCGTCCCGCCCGCCTCGTCGTCCTGGTCTCCGGGTCCGGTACGAACCTGCAAGCCCTCCTCGACGCCATCGCTGTCGGCAAGGACGCGTACGGCGCCGAGATCGTCGCCGTCGGCGCCGACCGGTCCGCCATCGCGGGTCTGGAGCGTGCCGAGCGGGCCGGCCTTCCCACGTTCGTGTGCAGCGTGAAGGACTACGCCACCCGCGAGGAATGGGACGCGGCCCTCGCCGAGGCCACCGCCGCGTACGAGCCGGACCTCGTCGTCTCGGCCGGCTTCATGAAGATCGTGGGCAAGGAGTTCCTCGCCCGGTTCGGCGGGCGGTTCGTCAACACGCATCCCGCCCTGCTGCCCAGCTTTCCCGGTGCCCACGGAGTGCGCGACGCGCTCGCGTACGGCGCGAAGGTCACCGGATGCACCGTCCACTTCGTCGACGACGGCGTCGACACCGGCCCGATCATCGCGCAGGGCGTGGTCGAGGTGCGGGAGACGGACGATGAAGCCGCTCTCCATGAGCGCATCAAGGAAGTCGAGCGACAGCTGCTCGTCGACGTCGTGGGGCGCCTGGCCCGTAACGGCTACAGCATTGAGGGACGAAAGGTTCATGTCGGTGAACACGGACACCGTTAAGCCCATCCGCCGCGCGCTGGTCAGCGTCTACGACAAGACGGGGCTGGAGGAGCTGGCCCGCGGGCTGCACGAGGCGGGCGTCGAGCTCGTGTCGACCGGCTCGACCGCCACGAAGATCGCCGCCGCGGGGGTTCCGGTCACCAAGGTCGAGGAGCTGACCGGCTTCCCCGAGTGCCTGGACGGCCGGGTCAAGACGCTGCACCCGCGCGTGCACGCCGGCATCCTCGCCGACCTGCGGCTCGAGGACCACCAGCGGCAGCTCGCCGAGCTGGGCGTGGAGCCGTTCCAGCTCGTCGTGGTGAACCTGTACCCGTTCAAGGAGACCGTCGCCTCCGGCGCCTCCCCCGACGAGTGCGTCGAGCAGATCGACATCGGCGGCCCGTCCATGGTCCGCGCAGCCGCCAAGAACCACCCTTCGGTCGCGGTCGTCACCAGCCCCGCCCGCTACGGCGACGTGCTCGCCGCGGCCAAGGCCGGCGGCTTCGACCTCGCCGCCCGCAAGCGTCTGGCGGCCGAGGCCTTCCAGCACACCGCCGCGTACGACGTCGCGGTCGCCTCCTGGTTCGCGTCCTCCTACGCCCCGGCCGACGAGTCGGGCTTCCCCGACTTCCTGGGCGCCACCTGGCAGCGCGAGAACGTGCTGCGCTACGGCGAGAACCCGCACCAGCCCGCGGCGCTCTACACCTCCACGGCATCCGGCTCCGCAGCGGGCGGCGGCCTCGCGCAGGCCGAGCAGCTGCACGGCAAGGAGATGTCCTACAACAACTACACGGACACCGACGCCGCGCGCCGGGCCGCGTACGACCACACCGAGCCGTGTGTCGCGATCATCAAGCACGCCAACCCGTGCGGCATCGCGATCGGCGCGGACGTCGCCGAGGCGCACCGCAAGGCGCACGCCTGCGACCCGCTGTCCGCGTTCGGCGGTGTGATCGCCGTCAACCGCCCGGTCTCCAAGGAGATGGCGGAGCAGGTCGCCGAGATCTTCACCGAGGTGATCGTCGCGCCCGGCTACGAGGACGGCGCGGTCGAGATCCTCGCCCGCAAGAAGAACATCCGCGTGCTGCGCGCGGAGGGCGCCCCCGCTGCCGAGGTCGAGCTCAAGCCGATCGACGGCGGCGCGCTGCTCCAGGTCACCGACCGCCTCCAGGCGGACGGCGACGACCCGGCCAACTGGACGCTGGCCACCGGCGCAGCACTGAACGCGGCCGAGCTGGCCGAGCTGTCCTTCGCCTGGAGGGCCTGTCGCGCGGTGAAGTCGAACGCGATCCTGATCGCCAAGGACGGCGCCTCGGTCGGCGTCGGCATGGGTCAGGTCAACCGTGTCGACTCCGCGAAGCTCGCGGTCGAGCGTGCGGGCGAGGAGCGGGCCCGGGGCTCGTACGCCGCGTCCGACGCGTTCTTCCCCTTCCCGGACGGCCTGGAGATCCTGACCGCGGCGGGCGTCAAGGCCGTGGTGCAGCCGGGCGGTTCGGTCCGCGACGAGCAGGTCGTCGAGGCCGCGCAGAAGGCGGGCGTGACGATGTACTTCACGGGTACGCGGCACTTCTTCCACTGATGAACGACGCGTGACGCGTGCGGCCCGCTGGTCAGGAACCGGCGGGCCGCACGCGTTCGGTGCGGGATCAGGTGAGCCAGCTGCCCGCCCCGCAGGCGGAGGCCGTCACCCACTTGTGTGAGCCGATACGGTCGTTCACGACGCCGCCGCCGTTGGTGAAGTAGTTGTCGGTCAGGTTGTCCGCGTACAGCTCGTACGGGGAGAGGCACACGTACCCGAACTGATGCAGGTGCTGTGCCGTCAGGTAGAAGGCGACGACGTCCAGGCCGCCGGTGTAGCCGCTGTTCATGACGGATGACGCCTCGTTGTAGTCGCTGCCCTGGAACGCCCCGGCGCCGTCGCTCCAGTCGGCGTCGTCGCCCGCGTCCACGCCGAGGAGGTAGCCCCGGCAGTCGTTGTGCTGCCAGGCCCGGACGTTCCCGTCACGGCCGGGCCACGCCTGGTCGCAGCCCTCGGCCTGGGCGGCCGCCTGGGCGGACGTGGCAGGGGCGATGGCGCCGAGTGCCGCCAGACCGAGAACCGCGACAGCTGTGCCCAACTTACGCATGATTCACTCCCGTTTGTCTGCCTCGTCGGAGGCGTTCTGATCCACGGCAGGTGGCCGTGGAGATTCGTGGGGAGGGTCAGGCCCGGGGCCCGACGATCCCGATGGCGCGGGTGAGCGCCTTCTGCTGCAGCCGGGCGTGCGTGTCGAGGGCCTTGCCGTATCGGCCGCGCAGCTCGTTCACGTAGTGGGTCTCGCGTTCCGTGCCGATGGACCGAAGTCGGGTTTCGCCGGCGCAGGTGGCGTCGGCGACCGCGAGCTTCCGCTCGGTTTCGAACGCCTCGGCAGGACCGGTCTCCAGTGCCTGACGCAGAGCCGCCTGGCGGGCCGCGCCGGGATCCTTGTAGGGGTGACCGGCCCGCTCCATGCACCGGGCCCAGGCGGCCAGAGCCGCGGAGAACGTCTTGTCGGCCATCAGCCGGGGGACGTAGACCGGCTGGAGGCTCCCGGCCGTCTTCTCGGCGCGGAACCATGTCTCCGGGTCCCCGTACAACTGCCTCTCGGCCTCGGCGACGCAGCCGCCCACCCGCTTGCGGACGGTCCCGCCGCCGGGAAGCTCGGCCGAGATCACCGGTGCGTGCACCCCCTCGTCCAGAGCCTCGTCGTACGCCTTCCGCCGCTCCCCGGGCAGGCTTTGCCGGTAAGCCGCATTGGGGTTCGCCCGCCGTGCGCGCTCCTGCTCGGCCCGGATCCGGCTGCCGTAGCCGTGCTTGCGGGCCCAGGCCACGTCGTCCGACACATAGCCCTGTGTCCGGCTCTCCTCCAGGCTCAGCCGCTCGGCCTCCCAGTACCTGAAGCCCTTCCGGGACATGCATTCCTTGATCAGCCGCTGCTGGGCGTCGGAGATCCTCCACTGCTCGGCGTCGCTGAGCGGCGCGAGCCCGGCGCCGGCCGCGCGCGGCTCGGCGTCCTGTGTGCTGCCGCAGCCGGTCATGGTGACCGCCACCGCCGTCGCGGTGACCAGAGCAGCGATGGTGCGTCGCACGAGCGTCCCCCTCGGTCGTGTGCCGTCCCCCGTGGCGGCTACATGACCACCATCACGGGAGGCGGCCCTCAGCGGTACCTCGTACCTCTGAGGGCCGCCCCGGCGCGGCCGTCCCAGGTCACCCGGTCAGCATTCGCCCCGCCAGGTGACCGAGGCGACCGTTCTGCCGCCGGCGGGGAAGTTCCCGCGCCCCTCCCCTTGGCCGAAGTGCAGGCACTGCCCGCCGCCTTCACCGAAGCCGACCTGGACGTGGTCGTAACCGGGCTGCTCCGTCCCGTTGTTGAAGTACGACCTGCGCAGCCCACAGCCGATGGCGGGCTCGTCGCGGTCCGTGCGGCAGACCGTGCCCGTCCCGTCCGGACCGGAGTAGAAGCAGACGAACCCGGACGGGCAGTCCTGCCAGCCATCGGGTGGTGTGCCGCCCCCGGCGCAGTTGTTGCTCGTCACGCTCGGCCACTCCCGGGCCGCGCCGGAGTACTCGGTCCCGTCGAACCGGACCGGCACCCGGTGGGTCTCGTCGGTGAAGTCGCCGCCGGCCGCCGAATACCGCTGCTCGTAGTGCAGATGCGACCAGGTGGAGTTGCCCGTCGTGCCGATGCGGCCGATCTGTGTGGAGGCGGTGACGGCGTCCCCCTTCCTGACGTAGGCGTCGGGCGCGTCCTTGAGGTGGTAGTACGCCGTGAACCAGCCGTTGCCGTGGTTGATCTGGATGGTGTTTCCGGAGCCTGCGTGGCTGTACGTGGCGGACACCGTGCCGGTCGCGGAGGACAGCACGGGCTTCGCGTCCGAGCCGGTGTTGCCCTCCACCACCAGGTCCAGAGCGGGGTTGTGGCCCCAGGTGTTCAGCTGCCACTTCGTCCCGCACGGGAACGGCATCTGGAACAGCGGCCGTTCGGCGGCCTGAGCCGTGGTGCCGGCTGCCGCGTCGGCGGAGGCGGCAGAGTGGACCGTTGCCCCCAGCGTCAGCGCCGTCGCACAGGCGACCACGACCGCTCGCACACGCCGCCCGAGGCGCTCGGATCGTTTCACATACCGCAGCATCGATTCCCTTTCCGGGGTGCCGAGGCCGGGCTCCGCGCCCGGCCGATGTCGGTTTGCCCCACGATGCCTAAGGGGTGGCGTCGACGGTTACTCGCACCTGCGAGGGTGCCGGCGCATCGCAGCTCTCGACCCATCGGTGCGACTTCGGGCTCACTGCCCCGGTGAGGTTCGTCTTCATCCGGATCGTGATGCAACCCAGGCGTTCCTTCCAGCCGGTCCGCGCGAAGTACACGACATCGACGAGGTGCGCGCCCATGTCGTTGTCGTGCCCGTTGTTGAAGACGGACTTCGGTTGCTCGGCACGTGTCCACGCGCAGCCGAGCGTGCCTGTCAGCCAGTCGTCGTCACCGTCCACCCAGCTGCACATCTCGCCCTTTCCGTCACTCTCGGCGAAGAAGCACACAGTGCCGGCGGCACACCGGTCGTACGCCTCGGGCCCGCCGGCGCCGGCGAGCTGGTCGACACCGAAGCCGAGGGCCGTCAGCGCAGCCACCGCCGCCGTGGCGGCGGCGAGTGGACGGCGCAGCAACTGCGGTGTGCGGCGCCGGCGCAGTGAGGTGCGCAGCCGCGGTCTTCGGGCCGCTGCTGTGCCCGCTGCCGCCGCCTCGACCCGGCGCAGCAGTGACGTCGCGTCGTGCGCCGCGCGTTCGGCGTGCGTACGAGTCAGGCAGTCGGCAACGATGTCATGCCATGGACCTGGGAGTTCGGGCGACAGGCGCAGCTCGTCCGCGCCACGGGCATAGCGAACTGCCGCATCCCGGCGAGCGGTCGGCGTGCCGCCGGGAAGGGGCATCGTGCCCGTGAGTACGACATGGGCCAGCACCCCGAAGGCCCAGATGTCCGCGGTCGGACGGATTCGCATACCGCGCTCGCCGATCTCGGACCAGAGCAGCTCGGGAGGGGTGTAGTCGGGCGTCGAGAAGGCGGGGCAGTAGGCGTGGGTGCCCTCCAGTTCCGCCGCCATGTTGAAGTCGCCGAGCCGGGCCGTGCCGTCGGGCATCAGCAGGACGTTCGCGGGCTTGAGGTCGCCGTGGATCCAGCCCGCCCCGTGCAGTTGGGCCAGTCCCTCGCACACCTGTACGAGCAGTGGCGGCCCCCACTGCGGTCCGGGGCCGTCGGCCAGCAGCGCGTCGAGCGACCCTTCCGCCTCCTCCAGTACGAGGACGGTGGCGCCGTCCAGTTCCGGCCGCATGGGGTCGTCCACCGTCAGCGTCTCGTACATCCGGATCAGCCGCGGGGAGCGCAGTCTGCGCAGCAGGGCGACCTCGCGCTCGGCCAGCTCCTCCAGGTGGCGCAGCTGGCGCGGGGTGCGCGTTCCGGTCGGCAGGAACTTCAGCGCGGCGCGTTCCACCAGCCCGGGTGCCGCGGCAGTGCGCCGGGCGGCGTACACGCTCCCGAAGGCACCGGCCCCCAGGGGCTCGCCCACGGTCCAGAGGCCGACCCGGTAGCCCTTCGGGACCGGGACCGAGTACGGGCTCTGCGTCGGCCTGGTCATCGCGCCTCACCGCTCCCGGCGCCGAGGGCGAGCAGATCGGACTCGCGTACGAGGTCGAACCGGAGCGCCAGGGAGACGAGCGACTCCTTCTTGCCGTTCAGACGCGGTCCGGGATCGGCCGTGTCAGGACCGGGCTTGAGGCGCAGCTTCACTGCCAGGTAGTCGATGTTCCACTGCACGGCGGCACGATTGGCCCCCGGCCACAGGGGCCGCAGCCGTTCGGCGGTCTGCTCGACGGTGGGCAGCGGAGCATGCGGCGCGCCGCGCAGCCGGGGCTCGCACAACGCCGTCAGCACCAGGAAATAGCGCTTGGAGCGGTCGAGCGCAAAGGCGGTCGCGGTCGGCTCGCCGCCCGGTGAGGGCCGGGTCTCGTCGGCGTATTCGTGGCGTGGCGCCCAGACGTCGAAGCCGAGCAGTTCCCCGCCCGCCGGCAGGACGACCCGGCTGAACTCGAACGGAATGGGTGCGCCGAGCCGGCCTGGTGCGATCTTGATGTGCTCCCCGGCGCCTTCGGGATTCTCCACGACGTAGGTCCGGTCGCTGCTGAGATTGCTGAGCGTCCAGTGCGTCCCGGAGGCGCTCAGGGTGCCCGCCCGTCGCGACACCCCGTGGTGCGGCAGCGTGAGATGGCGGCTCCCGCCGGGTGGTGCGATACGGCCGAAGGGGAGAGTTTCCCCCGGTGCCAGGCGTAACTGGTCGGTGGAGTCCGCTGCGTGCGCGGGCACCACGATGATGCTGTACATCGTGCGATTCCTTCCCCGAGGTCTTTCGGGATCAGCGTAGGAACCGCTGCTGAACGTCCGCAGAACAATCGCGTTTAACGGCCGAAGGCCGTGACACCCGCCGGAGCGGCGGGTGTCACGGCCTTCGTGCGGAGCCGGAAGCGGTCAGGCGCGCTGGCGCTGGAACCAGGCGGCGCCGTCGGACTTGGCGACGAACACCACGATCAGGATCGCGAGCACCAGGTGCACCAGGCTCAGCGGGAACCACGGGTACAGGCTGAAGACGATCATCAGCGAGGCGAAGACGATGATGCCGATACGGGCACCGTTGCCGCCCTTGCCGCACTGGATCGCGGCCCAGATCGAGCCGACGAGGAAGATCACGGCGAGCGCGATCAGCGCGTACAGCACGCCGGACGAGAACTTGGTGATGGCGTCGAAGCCCTCTTCGCCCTTGAGTGTCGGGTCGTCCTTGATCTTCTCGACGGCGGCGACGCCGAGTCCGAGGAGGGCCAGACCGATGACCTGCAGGCCGCTGATGACCCAGAGCATCACGCGGGCCGCCTTGACGCCGCCCGGCATCTCGGTCGGGCCGACCGGGTACCCGCCGCCGTACGGCGGGGCCTGGGGGTAGCCGTAACCGGGCTGCTGGCCCTGCTGCTGGCCGTAAGGGTTGTTCGGGTCGCCGAAGCTCATGGCGGGATTCCTCCGTTGGAAATGCGGGGACGACGCGGTCCGAGCGGAGGAAGTGCACGACACTCTTGCGTTTTGCCCCCCGGCACTGCCCGCGGCACTGCGCGGATCATCGTCGTATTGTTGTCGCTTTTTTGTCCAGTCGGTATCCGAAGGTGTTGTGCAAGTGCAACCTCGGCGCTACGCCGGTGGACAGGATTGGAACCGGGACGGGTCCATCCGCGAGGATGGGAGCATGACTGCCCAGATTCTCGACGGCAAGGCCACCGCAGCCGCGATCAAGTCCGATCTGACCGCCCGCGTGGCGGCCCTCAAGGAGCGGGGTGTCACCCCAGGCCTCGGCACCCTTCTCGTCGGTGACGACCCGGGAAGCCGGTGGTACGTCGCGGGCAAGCACCGTGACTGCGCCGAGGTCGGCATCGCCTCGATCCAGCGCGAGCTGCCCGCGACCGCCACGCAGGAGGAGATCGAGGCGGTCGTACGGGAGCTCAACGACGACCCCGAGTGCACCGGGTACATCGTCCAACTCCCGCTTCCCAAGGGCATCGACGCAAACCGTGTACTCGAGCTCATGGACCCGGCGAAGGACGCCGACGGCCTGCACCCGATGAGCCTCGGCCGGCTGGTGCTCGGCATCGCCGGGCCGCTGCCCTGTACCCCGTACGGCATCATCCAGCTCCTGCGCCACCACGGCGTGGAGATCAACGGCGCGAACGTGGTGGTCGTCGGCCGCGGCGTGACCATCGGGCGGCCGATGCCGCTGGTGCTGACCCGCAAGTCCGAGAACGCGACCGTGACCCAGTGCCACACGGGTACGCGCGATCTGTCCGCGCACCTGAGGCAGGCCGACATCGTCGTCGCCGCGGCCGGGGTGCCGCACCTGATCAAGCCCGAGGACATCAAGCCGGGCGCGGCCGTGCTCGACGTCGGCGTCAGCCGGGACGAGAACGGCAAGATCGTCGGCGATGTCCACCCGGGTGTCACCGAGGTGGCCGGCTGGGTCGCCCCCAACCCGGGCGGTGTCGGTCCGATGACCCGTGCCCAGCTGCTGGTGAACGTCGTCGAGGCGGCCGAGCGAGCCGTGTCCTCCGCCACCACGGGCTGACCGGGAGAGGCTGAACGATGGGCGTGCGCACGAACGGCGGGGCAGGACCTGAGGCAGCCGGGGCGGCCGAACCGGAGGCGACCGGTGCCGCCGAGGCCGCCGCGGGTCGTGAGCCGGAGGCCGTGGCACCGGAAGGTCCTGCGGCCTCGACGGGGTCCGAGGGCAGCGAGGCCGGGACCGGGCCGGAGGCCGCGTCCGGCGACGGTGCCCCCGCTCCGGGCCCGGACGCCCCCGGCTCCGCCAAGAAGGGGTCACGGCGCCCGCCCGCGGTGACCCGCGACACCGCGCGGCCCGAGGGCGGCGGCAGGGCCGCCCCCGGCGACGCGCCCGCGCCCGCGCGGCAGTGGCCGCTGCTCACCGTGCTCGTGCTGACCGGGCTCGGCCTGCTGATCGTCGGCGTGGACGCCTTCGCGGACGCCTTCCGGGTGGGCACGATCCTGATCGGCGTGGCCTTGATCACCGGAGCCGTACTGCGCCGCGTGCTGCCCTCGGTCGGCATGCTCGCGGTGCGTTCCCGCTTCACGGACATGATCACGTACGGCCTGCTGGGCACGGTGATCGTGCTTCTCGCCCTGGTGACCCAGCCCGCGCCGTGGCTGGACGTGCCGTTCCTCGAGGACGTCGTCCACTTCACCGTGCGGTAGGGCCTGATCCGAACCACAGACCCTGGCCGCGCCTGAACGGGCTGGTTGGCCCTCCGGCGACTCGACCGTGAGTATCTTGATGGCGAGATACGGCGAAATATCCCGATGAGTCCGAGATTGCCGGCATCGCCGACCCAGCCGTGGCGCGAGCGCGAGAGGGATGTTCCACTCATGGCCAAGATCAAGGTAGCCAACCCCGTCGTCGAGCTCGACGGCGACGAGATGACCCGCATCATCTGGCAGTTCATCAAGGACAAGTTGATCCTGCCGTACCTCGACGTCGAGCTGAAGTACTTCGATCTGGGCATCGAGCACAGGGATGCCACCAGCGACCAGGTGACCGTCGACGCCGCCAAAGCCATCAAGCAGTACGGCGTCGGCGTCAAATGCGCCACGATCACGCCGGACGAGGCGCGGGTCGAGGAGTTCAAGCTCAAGGCGATGTACCGCTCGCCCAACGGCACGATCCGCAACATCCTCGGTGGCGTGATCTTCCGCGAGCCGATCATCATGGACAACGTGCCGCGGCTCGTGCCCGGCTGGACCAGGCCGATCGTCGTCGGCCGTCACGCCTTCGGCGACCAGTACCGTGCCACCGACCTCAAGATCCCCGGCCCGGGCACCCTGACCATGACCTTCACCCCGAAGGACGGATCCGAGCCGATCGAGGTCGAGGTCCACGAGTTTCCCGGCTCCGGTGTCGCGCTCGGCATGTACAACCACGACGCGTCGATCCGGGACTTCGCGCGGGCCTCGTTCCGCTACGGCCTGGCCCGTGAGTTCCCCGTCTATCTCTCGACCAAGAACACGATCCTGAAAAAGTACGACGGGCGCTTCAAGGAACTCTTCCAGGAGGTCTACGACGCCGAGTTCAAGGCGGAGTTCGACAGGGCCGGTCTGACCTACGAGCATCGCCTGATCGACGACATGGTGGCGGCGGCGCTCAAGTGGGAGGGCGGCTACGTCTGGGCCTGCAAGAACTACGACGGCGACGTCCAGTCGGACGTCGTCGCGCAGGGCTTCGGCTCGCTCGGCCTGATGACCTCGGTCCTGATGTCCCCCGACGGCAGGACGGTGGAGGCCGAGGCCGCGCACGGCACGGTCACCCGCCACTACCGGCAGCACCAGCAGGGCAGGGTGACCTCGACCAACCCGATCGCCTCGATCTTCGCCTGGACCCGGGGCCTCGCCCACCGCGGCAAGCTGGACGGAACCCCGGAGGTGACCCGTTTCGCCGAGACGCTGGAGCAGGTCTGCGTGGAGACCGTCGAGGCGGGCCGGATGACCAAGGACCTGGCGGTGCTGATCTCCAAGGACCAGCCGTGGCTGACCACGGAGCAGTTCCTGGAGGTGCTCGACGCCAACCTGCGGAAGAGGATGGCCAGGGACTTGGCCTCCGCCTTCGCCTGACCGCTGGGTAGGCCCCGACGGCGGCGCCCATCCTCTCCCCCGAGTCAGGACGGGCGCCGTCGTGATTCAAGGGTCATGGACGCGCCAAGCCCGTTCAAGGTCCGACTGTGGCCTGTGGCACGGAAGTGACCGTTCCGCCACGGTGTGATCGTTGGGCAACGGATGCGAGACTGGTCCCGCATCCGGGACGCGTGCGAGCACCGGGGGGTATATAAAGCACCATCGGGGGACAAGGGGGAAGCGCGAAATGCCTCGTTGGAAGGAATTGCCTGCGGGACTGGATCCGGAGGTCCGCGAGTTCACAGGTCAGTTGCGCGGGGTCGTCGACCGCAGCGGACTGAGCATCGCCGCGATCTCCGACCGCACCGGCTACAGCAAGACGTCCTGGGAGCGGTATCTCAACGGACGGCTGCTCGCGCCCAAGCGCGCGATCGTCGCGCTCGCCGAGGTCACCGGCATCGACACCGGCCACATCACCACCATGTGGGAGCTCGCGGAGCGCGCCTGGAGCCGCTCCGAGATGCGCCACGACATGACGATGGAAGCGATACGGATATCCCAGGCGCGCGCCGCTCTCGGCGAGTTCGGGCCCGGCGCCGAGGGCGCTGCGGCGTCCGGTTCCCGCGCCTCCCGCTCCGGTGCGGCCGGTGAGCGCGGCGGCCGGGCGGCGTTCGTGCCGCCGCAGGGCGGGGCTCCCGGACATCAGGCCACGCCGACCGCCTCCGGCGGCCGGGGCGCGGCCTCCGCCCGCCGGGGCGGCAAGGGGCCGGGAAAGAGCAAGGGCTTCATGTTCGCGGCCGCCCTCGTCGGCGCGCTGCTGGTCGTTGCCGGGGCCGTGTACGTGGCCGATCTCGGCGGAGACGGGGACGAGCCCGGCCGGCAGGCCGTCGAGTCCCCGACGCCCACCCCCGTCACCAGCGGCCCGGAGCTGCCGGCCGGGGTGAAGTGCAGCGGCGCGGACTGTGCGGGCGAGGATCCGGAACTGATGGGCTGCGGCGGCGAGTTGGCGAAGACCGTCGCCACCACGACGGTCGGCAAGGCCGTCGTCGAGGTTCGTTACAGCAAGACGTGCGGGGCGGCCTGGGCCCGTATCACCAAGGCGGCCGTCGGCGACACGGTCCAGATCACCGTGGCAGGCAAGGGTGAGCAGAACGGGCTGGTGAACGCGGACCTGGACGCGTACACGCCGATGGCGGCAGCACCCGACCCGGCCGACGCCAAGGCATGCGCCACGCTCAAGGCGGGCACGACCGGCTGTACGACGGGGCAGTGACGCGGGCAGGCGCGCCTGAGGGTGGCGCCTGCCGCCGGCGCCTGTGGGTGAGCCGCGCCACAAGGGGGCGGGGATTGCCGGGTGCCCGGGTCGGATAGCCTGACGGCTGGAATTCTCTTCACGTCAAGATTCACACACGTGGACGAGACGTCCCGCACGAGGGGCAGTGTTGCCCACCGCCAGCTGTCTTACGGAGATCGCCATGACCCGCACTCCCGTCAACGTCACCGTGACCGGCGCGGCCGGCCAGATCGGCTACGCGCTGCTCTTCCGCATCGCCTCCGGCCACCTGCTCGGCGCGGATGTGCCGGTCAAGCTGCGCCTGCTCGAGATCCCGCAGGGCCTCAAGGCCGCCGAGGGCACCGCCATGGAGCTCGAGGACTGCGCCTTCCCGCTGCTGCGGGGCATCGACATCACCGACGACCCGAACGTCGGCTTCGCCGGCGCCAACGTGGCGCTCCTGGTCGGTGCCCGCCCCCGTACCAAGGGCATGGAGCGTGGCGACCTGCTCTCCGCGAACGGTGGCATCTTCAAGCCGCAGGGCAAGGCCATCAACGACAACGCCGCGGACGACATCAAGGTGCTCGTCGTGGGCAACCCGGCCAACACCAACGCGCTCATCGCGCAGGCCGCGGCCCCGGACGTACCGGCCGAGCGCTTCACCGCGATGACCCGCCTCGACCACAACCGCGCGATCTCGCAGCTGGCCGCCAGGACCGGCGCCGCCGTCTCCGACATCAAGCGCCTGACGATCTGGGGCAACCACTCGGCGACCCAGTACCCGGACATCTTCCACGCGACGGTGGCCGACAAGAACGCCGCCGAGGTCGTGAACGACGAGAAGTGGCTGGCCGAGGAGTTCATCCCGACCGTCGCCAAGCGCGGCGCCGCGATCATCGAGGCCCGTGGTGCGTCCTCGGCCGCCTCGGCCGCGAACGCAGCGATCGACCACGTCCACACCTGGGTCAACGGCACTGCCGACGGCGACTGGACCTCGATGGGTATCCCGTCGGACGGCTCCTACGGCGTCCCTGAGGGCCTGATCTCGTCCTTCCCGGTCACCTGCAAGGACGGCAAGTACGAGATCGTCCAGGGCCTGGACATCAACGAGTTCTCGCGCACGCGCATCGACGCGTCGGTCGCGGAGCTCGAGGAGGAGCGCGCGGCGGTCCGCGAGCTCGGCCTCATCTGAGTCTCCCCGGACAGAGTCCGGAACGCCCCGGCAGCACCCGCTGCCGGGGCGTTCCCGTTCGGGGGACGCCAGGCCATCAGCCGGTGCCTGCTGTTGCGCCGCGGCACCACTTTCCAGCGCACCAAGACCTGGAAGGGCCACCGCACCATGAGCTGGAGGCCTCCAGCAACACGCGGGCGAATTCGCGGGAGCGGGTGGACATCGGCCGGTGGCCCGAGTCGAAGTCCCGCCCGTCAAGGAGACCGGGTGTGGGCGCGCACCGACCAGCCCCAGGCCCAAGCCGTGGATGCCGACCCCACTTCCCGCCGGTTCTCTTGCGGTGGCAGGATGCCTGATCATGGACGAGCGCAAGGGGGATCCCATGAACGATCGAGGCGCCCCTGGCTCGGCAGAAGGCTTCAGCGTCTTCGCTGTCAACGCCGACTGGCCGGAATCACGGCAGGTCACGGGTCACGGCTACAACCGAGCCACCGGCGACATCCATGTGTACCTCTGGTTCGGCTCTCCGTACTTCGACCCCCAGGTCGAGCACGTCACGGTCTTCAGCGCCTCCTCCGGCAATGCAGAGGCCGGCGAGGCCCTGGAGCGGGCTTTCGAGATCTACTACCACCCCGGCGAGGAACCCCCGGCCGGCCTGCCGGCCTCCGAACCCGTCACCATCACCACAGACGGGAAACCCATGACGTTCGAACTCTGGCGCAACAGCAGCAGCCGTTGCTGGGTCGCACGGGGATGCGTCGAGAGCACTGAACTGGTCCTGTCCGGCTCCGAGATCGAACCCAGCGAGCTCAGCCTGGTCCGCGTGAGCGACCTGACCTCGTTCTCGAACCCATTCGCGTCCCTCGGGTAACTGCCCTGCACGGCGGCCCTCGGCCCAGTGTCCGGGAAATCCGCCGATAGCAGGGGCGCGGGCGTAGACGTACCACCTCGGAGAGCAGGGCGGTCAGGCGTTCGATGGCGCAGGATGGGCCGCATGATTCCGATCTCTGCGGATCCTGGCCCGGTTCAACTGGCGACCGACACGGGCCAGAACTCCCTCGTCGCACTGGCGGTCATTCTCTGCGGCATGCTGACGCTGATCGCCCTGTGCGCGTATCTGCTCCCGAGAATCATCCGTCGCGGCAGCTTCAGGGCCCCGACACTCGCCGCGACGCTGCGGGACGCGGCGATCGTGTGCGCGACGCTGGCGCTCGCGGTTCATGTGTACGGCCTGATGTGCTACCTCCGCCTGGAGAACGAGTTCTACACGTGCGGGCCGCTGCGGCGCGCGGCGCCTGCGGACTTCCTGGGGATGGACGAGAGCCTGGTCCCCGTCAGTTCGGTCTGCCGCTGGTCGGACGGGTACACGCACGACTTCGTGCCGGCCTTCGTGAACCCGGCGATCGCCACACTGCTGGCCCTCGCGGTGATCGCGGCCGGTGCCGCCCTCGGACGTGCCGGGGTCGGAAGGGATCTGGCCCGGCGGGGGTGATGCCGATGGAGGTCACCCGGTCGGCAGGCGCGGCCTCCGAGGTAAGCGCAGCGCACATTCTCCAGTTCCGCTTTCACAACCTGCTCCGGGCGCGTCCGCCGGCTCCCGTGAGGTGGTGTCGATCTGCTGCCGGATCCGGACGGACACGACGTCCATCCGTGCGGTGATCTCGCGGCCGGGCTGCGGGCACGCCGGCCCAACCGCTCGTAGTCGCGGATCCGGTCCAGCACGGCGGCGGGCCGCGGTGTGGGCGGGGGATCGGACGGATACGTCCGCACATGCAACGTGGATCGCAGTCGCTACCGCTCCCGCTCCGGCCGGTCGACCGGAGGCGTGACCCAACTCCGTTTCCATTCAACGGACTTCCCCTTCGCGAACCCCGTTACGTAGGGTTGCTGCAAAGCGATCACCACGCATGAGGAGAGCGCATGGCCTGGGACGAGTGGGAGCAGATCAAAGCGGATGTGGCCTCGCGGCCATCCACCGGGACGAGACTCAACCAGCTCGACGGGGGTGGCGGCTCAGGAGGCGGACCGGCGCTGTTCGGCCCGGATCTGGCCTCGACCCCGGCGCAGAAGAAGGCCGCGGCCAACTCCATCGAGAAGCACCTGGAGCCGGGCACCGGCACGGCCGGCAACGTGGCCGAGGAGAGCACCGGTGCGGCGGTCAGGGAGTTCGGCCCCAAGGACGGTCATGGCTGGGACACCGCAAGCGCGTTGAAGAAGGCGCATCAGGCGTGGGAGAAGCAAGTCAAGGTGCTGATGGATCGTCTGGCGTCGGAGAAGTTCGCTCTGCGTCGGACCAACTCCGTACTCGTGAACAACGACGTCGGCATCGCCTCGCAACCGGGCCTCGCGCCCAGGGGCATACAGAACTGACCGCTGATCGACTGCTCATGGGGGACGCGTGCCGACCTACCACGAAGTGATGACGACCGACCTGTCCACCCTCACCTCGGCTGCCGAGAAGTGGGAGGCGATGGCGGGCGAGTTCAAGAAACTCGAGGACCAGTACAAGAAGGACGTCCACGGCATATCCATGGGCCCGTCCTGGACCGGGCTGAGCGCCCAGGCCGCGAGCTTGCGCTTCGATGTGACGCTCAAGGAGTACCAGGCCGCCCAGAAGGAGGCGAAGGCCGTCGCCTCCCTCCTGCGGGACGCGCACACGCAGTTCGTCGAGGCCCGGGGCAAGGTCAGGACCCAGCGGGACGCCGCCGTCAAGGACGGTATGCGGGTCTCCGAGCAGGGTGTCGTCCAGTTCGACACCTCGCGGCTGGAGAGAGGGGAGTACTCCGCCTACGTGCACGACCGCGACTACCAGGAGAGCGCCCGGCAGAAGGCCGCGGAGTGGGCGCAGCGCATCGAGCAGGCGGTGAAGGCCGCCGGTGACTGCGACGACGGCGTCAAGATCGCTCTCGATGCCGTGGTGGTCGACTCCGACCTGATGGACGGCACGGCCGGAGGCTTCAACGCGAGTGCCCAGGGCGACGTCGAGAAGTACGAAGCGCAGCACCTGAAGGACATCGCGACCCGGATCAATTCCGGCGACGCCTCGGAGGCGGACCTTCGAGAGGCCCGGCGGTCGCTCCGTGACAACTCCGGGGACAAGGCGTTCAGCCAGACCCTGCTGAGCGGCCTGGGTGCTTCAGGCACCCTCACGTTCACCAACAAGCTGAGCGACCTTGCCCACTCCGGAGACAAGGGACGCAGGCAGGAGTACCTGGACCTGCAGAAGGGCCTGGCCACCACGCTGGCGACGGCGACCAAGGACCCGAAGTCCGCGTTCTACACGCAGTTCCGCGAGGATCTGAAGAAGGCCGGGGTCAAGCAGTACGACCTCGATGTGACGGGCGGAAAGGTCGACCTCGGCCGGGGGCACGGCCAGGAGGCGCGCGGCTACCAGAGCCTGGTCACCCTCATGCAGCACGGTGACGGCTACTCCGGCCAGTTCCTCAAGGACATGGCCGACGACATCCGCACGGCCGAGGACGGGAAGCGGGGCGGTGACCCGGACATCTGGGACCTGTCCGGCGACTTCAGCGGCAAGGAGGACGGCTGGTTCGCCAACGACCCCCTCGACGGGGTGCTGGGCATCATGGCGGACGACCCCGGGACCGCGACCGAGTATCTCGACCCGGGCCCGGACAACAAGAACGACAACCTCGCGTACCTGCTGGACAGGCGCGACTGGAACGGCGTCGACACCGAGCGGACGTCCGGGAAGGTCGAGGTCGTCGCTCCGGACGCCGCCGACCAGGACAACCGCACCGGTTTCGGCGCCGCGCTCGAGGCGGCCGCGACCGGCCATGTGCCCGGTTCGACGTACGACCTCGGCGGCCATGACATGGCCCAGGCCCGCGTGATGAACGAGAGCATCGGCGTGCTGAACGCCGCGGGCGAGGCGGACAAGCTCCCGGCGAACCTCCGCGCGCCGATGGCGCACATGCTGATGGACTACACGCCGGACACCCACCAGATCCTCGGCATGGACAACAACAAGTACAACGGCGTGGACCGCGTCTGGAACGACGACGGTCAGGCCCGTATGGCCGTCCCCAAGGAAGAGCTGGTGAAGATCATGCGGGGCGTCGCCAACGACCCGGAGGCCTTCGGGCAGGTCTACCGGGCGGAGAAGCAGTACTCGCAGGACCTTTTCGCCGCCATGCCCGACGACGCCAAGAGCCTGGCCACCCAGAACCGGATCATGGAGACCTCGGCGTCGCTCGGCGCGTACGACGGGGTCAGGGCGGATGTCGTCTTCGACAAGCGGTTCGACAACATCCAGTGGGCGAACGACTTCAACCACGCACTCACCGGAAGCTCCGGTGCGGTGCTGAACTTCACGCCCGAGAAGATGGCAGTCCCCGGAGACCTGGCGAACAGGGTCCTCGACTTCTACTCGTACGAGGCGACCAAGGACCGTATCGCCGAGGCCAGCACGGAAGCGACCGCCGAGAACTCCAAGCAGTTCAACGCCGGTCAGCGGGAGGTGGATGCCATGGTCGTCGAGTGGGCCAAGAGCAACGGCCACGAGGAGGACAGCGACTTCACCAGGAACCTCATGGGGCACGGTCAGGTCCACCACGAGAGGGGGCGGGACGGGGCGCTGCGTCATCTGCGCTCCGACTACTGACAGGCGGGACCGACCGGACCGCACAGCCCACGTACTCCCGGAGCGGACTGAAACACCTGTATGCGACTCAAAGAAAACCGCGGCCCTCTGGCGGTCGTCCTCGTCTCCTGTCTCGCGCTGCTCGCCGGCGTCCTCCATTTCACCGGGGTCCTCGGCGAGTGGCGTGACGGGATGTCCCTCGACCGTGCCTGCCGGGGGACCCTGGCACGCTCCGGCCTTGTCGAGGCCCTCGACGGTGACCGTGTGGCGTCCTCCGACCTGGACTCCGACCCGGGATCCGGAGCGCTCACGCGCTGTGCCGTCACCTCGCGGGACAGTCACGACTCGCTGCGGATCGACGTCCGCTGGGGCAGCGACGCCGACGATCAGGCGCTGGCGCTCAGGCGGGCGGACATGACGGGCGTGCTGGGCAGGGCCGCCCCGCTGGGCGGCGACTGGCCGGGGGCCTTCATCCTGGGCGGCGATGTTCCCCAGGTGTCGGTCCTCCTGGCGTGCCGGAACCGCAAGGACGAGAGCCTCCTCGTCAGCAGCCTCCTGAGCGGCAGCGGCGGTGGCTCGGCAGACGGCGGCGCACGGCAAGCGGCCCAGGCCCGCCTCACGACCGCCACGGCGATGAAGGCGGCCGAGGAGTTCGGCTGCGAGGCGTCCGGCGGGAAGGAGACAACGGACGCGCCGGACGATCCGCTCGGTGCCCCGGTTCCGCTGGACCGGGCGAACGGCACCTGCGCAGCCCTCCGGCCGTCGGCCGCCGGGGCCCGGAAGGCCGGAGTCCCCGGGGCCATGGAGTCCGTCGGGCAGAAGAACGCGTCCCTGACCGACTGCTTCCTGGCCACCCCGGGCGGCGAGCCCGGGTACCGCCTGTCGGCCGCCTACGGCCCCCTGGCCAAGGCATTCAGGGCGCTCACCCCTACGCGGCTGAGCGGCGAGGCCGGAGCCGTCGAGGGAACGAACCATGCCTGGGCGACTGCTCGGTGCCCCGGTTCCGCCGAGCGCGCCGTGTTCACGCTCTGGCGGGTCCACGACCCGCAGAAGAACAGCTTCGCGGTGAAGAAGCGTTCGGCGTCCTTCGAGGCGGCCGCGCTGAAGGCGTTCGCCGGGCAGTCGGCCAGGGCGCAGGGGTGCTCGGACCTCCGTCTGCCCTGAGACCGCGCCGCGCCGGATCGTGTGATGTCACGATCCGGCGCGACGTGCCGCGCCGTGGCGTGCCTGCGTCACGCGGACGCGGGCTCCCCCGAGTTGACGCTCACCGAGGCGATGCGGTCGGCGTCGTCGAAGAGGACGTCCACCGTGCCGCCGTTCGGGAGTCCGGCGCTCATCCGGTCCGTGGCCACGCGCCGGGGAAGGTCGTGGTGGCCGAAGTACCCGGCGACGACCTGCCGCGCGGAACCGCCGAGCAGACCGGCGCCGGTGAGCAGGAAGCGCGGCAGCGTGATGGCGTCGGGCTCGGCGCGCGGGACCTGGGGGTCGTCGGGGACCATGTACGCACGGGCTTCGGGACTCGCCTGCACCCCGAGGTAACCGGCGGCTCCGAGCACGCCCATGGCGGCGAACGCGAGGGTTTCGGCGGCACGGCGTGGGTCGTCGTGCTCCGCGAGCTGTATGAGTTCGTGCGTGAACTCGGGCAGTCCGTGGGCCTGTCCGTACTGCCTGACCTTCTCGGCCGCGGCGGCGACGGGCGTGCCCTGGAATCCGGGGTTGGCCCAGGCCCAGAGCCACGACTGCTCGCTGGTGTCGTACGTGCCCAGGAGCGAGATCCGCAGTTCACGCCCCGCCTGCCGGTAGAGGCACTGCCCGAGATCGGCGCTCCACTCGCCCATGGGCATGAACTCGTTGAAGGTCTCCAGCTGCTCGGCGCCCCAGGCGGCGTGCTGCTCCGTGACCCGGAGGAACGGGTCGCTGAAGTACTTGGTCATGTCCCTGACTCTATGAGGTGGATCAGCGGGCGTTGAGCTCGGCCTCCACGGGCGCGGGCGTTGGGCCGTACGCGGTGGACCGTTCCAGCTGCCGGCCCTGGTGACCTCGCGCAGGTGGAGGGCCATGGGACGGCATGTGGTCGTCGGCGACGCCGGACCCGCTGATCGCCAGGAGGGGGGGCGGTCGTGCCGCGGTTGCGGTGTGGCGTACCCGTGATCTTGGCCCTGAAGTGACTCAGGTCACTTTCCGTCAAGCATTGCGCATGGTTCTTGCCGGGTGGGGCAGGCGGCCAGATCGCCGGGGTGGGTGACCGGCAAGGTGCGTAACGGGAACGGAAGGCCAAACACGACGTGTCGGCACAAGAGACCATCCACGTGGGCGGAGAGTGGCGCGCAGCCGCCTCAGGAGCCGTGCGCGAGATCATCGACCCCGCCGATGCGGGCGTTTTCGCTGTCGTCGCGGAGGGTGGGGCCGAGGACACCGACGCGGCTGTCGCCGCTGCACGGGACGCGTTCGACACGGGGGAGTGGCCGCGGACGCCCACGGCCGAGAGGGCCGCGCTGCTCCGCCGTGTGGCCGGACTGCTGGAGCGCGACCGGGAGAGGATCGGCGCGCTGGAGAGCCGCGACGCCGGGAAGACCCTGGAGGAAGGGCGCGTCGACGTCGACTGTGTACGCGACGCCTTCCTCTACTTCGCGGACCTCGTCATGAACGAGAGTGGCGGCCGCGTCGTCGACGCCGGGTCGGACGACATCCACAGCGTGGTCGTCCATGAGCCGGTCGGCGTCTGCGCCCTGATCACGCCGTGGAACTACCCGCTCCTTCAGGCCAGCTGGAAGATCGCCCCGGCACTGGCGGCGGGCAACACCTTCGTGATCAAGCCCAGCGAGCTCACGCCGCTCACCACCGTCGCGCTGATCGACCTGCTGACCGAAGCCGGACTGCCGTTCGGTGTCGCGAACATCGTCACCGGCGCCGGGGACCCGGTCGGAGCCAGGCTCGCCGAGCACCCCGACGTGGACCTGGTGTCCTTCACCGGCGGGCTCGTCAGCGGCACCAAGGTGATGCGCGCCGCCGCGGACACCGTCAAGAAGGTCGCACTCGAACTCGGCGGCAAGAACCCGAACGTCGTCTTCGCCGACGCGTGCTCGACGGACGAGGGCTTCGACACCGCCGTGGACCAGGCGCTGAACGCCGCCTTCATCCACAGCGGCCAGGTCTGTTCCGCCGGCTCCCGGCTCATCGTCGAGGAGCCGCTGCGTGAACGCTTCGTCGCCGAACTCGCGCGCCGCGCCGGGAAGATCCGCATCGGGCGCGGCAGCGACGAGGGCGTGGAGTGCGGGCCCCTCGTGTCGCGGCAGCAGCTCGCCAGGACCGAGGAGTTCGTCGAGTCGGCGCTCAAGGAGGGTGCGGCCTTGCGGGCCGGCGGTGAACGGCCGGACGGCCCCGGCTACTTCTACCGGCCCACCGTCCTCGACCAGTGCCACCGCGGCATGCGCGTCGTCCGCGAGGAGGTCTTCGGCCCCGTTCTCACCGTCGAGACGTTCCGCACGGAGGACGAGGCGATCGCTCTCGCCAACGACACGGAGTACGGGCTCGCCGGGGCCGTGTGGACCGCCGACCCCGGGCGGGCGCGGCGGGTCGCCGGGCGGATGAGGCACGGGACCGTCTGGATCAACGACTTCCACCCCTACCTGCCGCAGGCGGAATGGGGCGGCTTCGGCAAGTCCGGCATCGGCCGTGAGCTGGGCCCGGCCGGGCTCGCGGAATACCGGGAGACCAAGCACATCTACCAGAACCTCGCCCCGCGCCCCGTGCGCTGGTTCGCGGGCTGACCAGGGGAACACGCACCATGACCGAGTACGACTATGTCGTCGTCGGGGGCGGCACCGCCGGATCGGTGATCGCCTCCCGCCTGACCGAGAACCCGGACATCTCCGTCGCCGTCATCGAGGGTGGCCCCAGCGACGTCGGCCGCGACGACGTACTGACCCTGCGCCGCTGGATGGGCCTGCTCGGCGGGGAACTCGACTACGACTACCCGACCACCGAGCAGCCCCGCGGCAACTCCCACATCCGCCACAGCCGGGCCCGCGTCCTCGGCGGCTGCTCGTCGCACAACACCCTGATCGCCTTCAAGCCGCTGCCGTCCGACTGGGACGAGTGGGCGGCGGCCGGTGCGCGGGGCTGGGACGCCGCGGCCATGGACCCGTACTACGGACGGCTGCTCAACAACATCGTCCCCGTCGACGAGGCCGACCGTAACCCGATCGCCCGCGACTTCGTCGACGCGGCGCGGACGGCGCTCGGCGTGCCGCGCGTCGAGGGCTTCAACCAGCAGCCCTTCCACGAGGGCGTCGGTTTCTTCGACCTCGCCTACCACCCGGAGAACAACAAGCGTTCGTCCGCGTCGGTCGCCTACCTGCACCCCTTCCTGGACCGGCCGAACCTGCACATCGCCCTGGAGACCTGGGCGTTCCGGCTGGAGCTGGACGGCACCCGCGCGAAGGGTGTGCACGTACGCACCAAGGACGGCGAGGAGCGGCTCGTACGGGCGCGGCGCGAAGTGCTCGTCTGCGCGGGCGCGGTGGACACCCCGCGACTGCTCCTGCACTCCGGCATCGGACCGAAGCAGGACCTCGAGGCGCTCGGCATCCCGGTCGTCCACGATCTGCCGGGCGTCGGCGAGAACCTGCTCGACCACCCCGAGTCGGTGATCGTCTGGGAGACGCACGGGCCGATCCCGGAGAACTCCGCGATGGACAGTGACGCGGGTCTGTTCGTACGGCGCGACGAGGCGTCCGGCGGACCCGACCTGATGTTCCACTTCTACCAGATCCCGTTCACCGACAACCCGGAGCGGCTCGGCTACGAGCGGCCCGCACACGGGGTGTCCATGACGCCGAACATCCCCAAGCCGCGCAGCCGCGGCCGGCTCTACCTGACCAGTGCGGATCCACAGGTCAAGCCCGCACTGGACTTCAGGTACTTCACCGACGAGGACGACTACGACGGGCGCACGCTGGTCGACGGAATCCGGCTGGCCCGGCAGATCGCGGCCCGGGAACCGCTGGCGAGCTGGCTGAAGCGCGAGGTCTGCCCGGGGCCCGCGATCACCTCGGACGAGGAGATCGGGGAGTACGCGCGCAAGGTCGCGCACACCGTGTACCACCCGGCCGGCACCTGCCGCATGGGGGCCTCCGGAGACGAACTCGCCGTAGTTGCACCGGACTTGAGGATCCGGGGGCTGGACGGGATCCGGATCGCCGACGCGTCCGTCTTCCCGACGATGCCGGCAGTGAACCCGATGATCGGGGTCCTGATGGTCGGGGAGAAGTGCGCGGATCTGCTGAATGAGGGAGAAACCCGATGAAGCCCGTGACCACGTCAGATTCGGTGACGGAGAAGTCCGTGACCGACGCGCCCGAGAGCGACAGCCCCGGGGCGGGCGACACCGCTCCCGCCGCGGCGGACACGCCCGTCTTCCAGGTCCGTGACCTGTGGAAGGTCTTCGGACCCAAGGCCTCCCGCATCCCGCGCGACGCCGAGCTCGGCGCACTCACGCCCGCCGAACTGCGCGACCGCACCGGCTGCACCGCCGCCGTGCGCGATGTCTCCTTCGACGTCCGCAAGGGCGAGGTCTTCGTCGTGATGGGCCTGTCCGGCTCCGGCAAGTCCACGCTCGTGCGCTGCCTCACCCGGCTGATCGAGCCGACCTCCGGATCGATCGCCATCGACGGCGAGGACGTCCTGTCCATGGACACCGCCCGGCTGCGCGAGCTGCGCCGCCACCGCGCCTCCATGGTCTTCCAGCACTTCGGGCTGCTGCCGCACCGCTCGGTGCTCGACAACGTCGCGTACGGACTGGAGATCCAGGGTCTCGGCAAGTCCGCCCGCCGGTCCCGGGCAGCCGATGTCGTGGCCAAGGTGGGCCTGGAGGGTCTGGAGCACCGCCGCCCCGGTCAGCTCTCCGGCGGCCAGCAGCAGCGCGTCGGTCTGGCGCGGGCGCTCGCCGTCGACCCCGAAGTGCTGCTGTTCGACGAGCCGTTCAGCGCGCTCGACCCCCTGATCCGCCGCGACATGCAGGAGGAGGTCATCCGGCTGCACCGCGAGGAGGGCCGCACGATGGTCTTCATCACCCACGATCTGAGCGAGGCGCTCAAGCTCGGTGACCGCATCGCGCTGATGCGCGACGGCCGGATCGTGCAGCTCGGCACACCGGAGGAGATCGTCGGGTCGCCGGCCGACGACTATGTACGGGACTTCGTCCGCGATGTGCCGCGCGAGCAGGTCATGACCGTCCGTACGGCCATGCGGCCGGCGAAGGACGCGACCGAGAGCGAGACGGGCCCGGTGCTCGCCCCCGACGCGACGGTCATCGAGGCGATCGAAGCGGTCGCCCGCACCGGTCAGAGCGTTCGTGTCGTCCAGGACGGCCGCTGTCTGGGCGTCGTCGACCACGCCGGGCTGCTGCGCGTGGTGGCGGGCGTCGGCGACGCCGAGGGGGTGGCGGCGTGACCGCCGCCGTCTCCGCCCCCGCGGCCCGCAAGGTTCCCTCCTTCCGGGATCTCGCGCGACACCGGGTAGGGAGCAAGCTGGTCGTCCTCGGCGCGCTCGCGCTCGTACTCGTACCGCTCGGCATCGGGCTGTGGGGCAGCGGCAGCTGGCCGGCAGCGCTGACCGTCGACGTGTCCGGGCCGCTCGACGACGCCAACGCCTGGGTCGTCGACAACCGCGAGACCCACCCGCTCTTCCTCTACTTCCTGCTGCATCTGTCCAACACCGCGACCGACGCCGTCACAGCCGTCCACAACGCGCTGGACGCCATGGGCTGGACCGGTGTGCTGGCCGCCGGGGTGCTGTTCGCCTGGCGGGCCGCCGGACTGGGGCGCAAGGGGATCAAGGTCGCGGCCACCGCGCTCGGGGCGTTCGCCGTGTGCGGGCTGCTGGGGATGTGGGAAGCCACGTTGCTCACCATCGCGCTGATGATTGTCGCCGTGGTCGCCGCGGCACTGCTCGGCGTGCTCATCGGGCTCCCGGCCGGGCTGTCCGACCGGGTCGACCGTGCCCTGCGGCCCGTACTCGACACCATGCAGGTGCTGCCGGCCTTCGCCTATCTGCTGCCGTTCGTGCTGGTCTTCGGTACCGGTACGCCCGCCGCACTGTTCTGCACCGTCATCTACGCAGCCCCGCCGATGGCCCGCCTCACCGCACTCGGCCTGCGCGGCGCCGACCCCTCCGTGCTGGAGGCGTCCGCGTCGCTCGGCGCGAGCCCGTGGCAGCGGCTGCGGACGGCGCGCCTGCCGCTCGCCCGCAAGCAGATGCTTCTCGGCCTCAACCAGACGATCATGATGGCGCTCTCGATGGTCGTGATCGCCGCCCTCGTCGGCGCCGGCGGCCTCGGCGAAGAGGTCTACTCGGCGCTGTCCACCGTCGACGTCGGCAGGGCGCTCGCCGCCGGTATCCCGATCGTGCTGATCGCCGTCTGGCTGGACCGTACGACCGCGGCGGCCGGTGACCGGATCGGCGAGAGCGCCCCGGGAGGCGGCCCGCTGCACGGCCGTTCGGCGTGGGCGCTGGTCCTCGCCGCGGTCGGGGCCGCGGTCCTGCTCCGGTTCGCCGTGGGCAAGGCGTGGCCGGAGGGCTGGACGTACGACATCTCCACGCCCGTGAACAAGGCGCAGGACTGGATCACCGAGCACTTCTCCTCCGGCATCCCCGTCCTCGGCGGTACCGAGGTCTGGTCCGAGAACTTCACGCTGTGGGTCCTCAACCCGCTCCGGGACGGCCTGACCTGGCTGCCCTGGTGGTCGGTACTGCTGCTCGTCGCCGCGGTCGCGTGGCTGGTGGGCACCTGGGCGACCGCGCTGACCGCCACGGCCTCGATGGCCGCGATCGGTGTGCTCGGCGTGTGGACGAAGTCCCTCGACACCCTCTCCCAGGTGCTCGCGGCGCTGGTCGTCACCCTGGTGCTGGGCGTGCTCGCGGGCGTCCTCTGCGCCCGGGCCGGGCGGCTGGAGCGCTGGCTGCGGCCGGTGCTCGACGCCATGCAGACCATGCCGCAGTTCGTCTATCTCATCCCGGTGGTCGCGCTGTTCGGCGTCACCCGGGCCTCGGCGATCATCGCGGCCGTCGTGTACGCGCTGCCCGCCGTCGTACGCATCACCACGCAGGGGCTGCGCGAGGTGGACCCGGCGGCGATGGAGGCCGCGCGCTCGCTGGGCGCGTCGACCCGGCAGCAGCTCCTCCAGGTCCAGCTGCCGCTGGCCCGTCCGGCCCTGCAACTCGCCGTCAACCAGGGCGTCGTGCTGGTGCTCGCCGTGGTCGTCGTCGGAGGTCTCGTCGGCGGTGGCGCGCTCGGCTACGACGTGGTCAAGGGCCTGTCGCGGGGCGAGATGGGCATCGGCATGACGGCCGGTGTCGCGATCGTCTGCCTCGGACTCGTACTGGACCGGCTCACCCAGCCCGCGGCGGCCCGCCGCACCCGGAGCCACTGACTCATCCCCCTTCACAAGCTTGGAGCATCATGCGAAACCGAACCCGAGTTCTGCGTACCGCCACCGCCGTCGTGGGCGCCCTGGGCGTCCTGTCGCTGAGCGCCTGCGGCGCCGCCGACACCGGCAAGAGCAAGGACGTCGGCGGCGACAAGGTCGTCAGACTGACCGTTCCGTCATGGGTGGGCGCCCAGGCCAACACCGCCGTCGCCGCGTACATCCTGAAGGAGGAGCTGGGCTACACGGTCAAGAGCCAGCAGATGGGCGAGGTTCTCGCCTGGGACGCGCTCTCCAAGGGCGACATCGACGCGATCATGGAGGACTGGGGTCACCCCAAGGAGGAGAAGCAGTACGTCGAGACGAAGAAGACCGTCGTCAAGGCGGGCGATCTCGGGGTCGAGGGCCACATCGGCTGGTTCGTGCCGAAGTACTTCGCGGACGCCCACCCGGACGTCACTGACTGGAAGAACCTCAACAAGTACGCCAAGGACTTCCGGACGGCGGAGAGCGGTGACAAGGGCGAGATCCTGGAGGGGTCGCCGGACTACGTCACCAACGACGACGCGATCATCAAGAACCTCAAGCTGGACCTGAAGACCAACTACTCGGGGTCCGAGGCGGCGCAGATCACGGCGATCAAGAAGTACGCGAAGGAGAAGAAGCCCTTCCTGACGTACTGGTGGACGCCGCAGTGGCTGAACGCGCAGGTCGATCTGGTCGAGGTCAAGCTGCCCGCGTACACCGAGGGCTGTGACGCCGACCCGAAGAAGGTCGCGTGTGCGTACCCGAACACGCCGCTGCAGAAGTATCTGAACGCGGACTTCGCGAAGAACGGCGGCGACGCCGCGGAGTTCCTGAAGAACTTCAAGTGGACCACCGAGCAGCAGAACGAGGTGGCGTTGATGATCGCCGGCGAGAAGATGTCGCCGGAGGCCGCCGCGGAGAAGTGGGTCAAGGAGAACGAGTCGACCTGGAAGGCGTGGCTCCCGAAGAAGTGACGCCACGCATCTCAGGAGTTGCTCAACTCCCTTGAGGAGCCCCGCGGACGAAAAGGATGATCACTGCATGCTGGGCTACGGGAAGAAGCAGGAACTGCCGGTGATCGTGTTGCGCGACGCGGACGGCATCGCCGATGCCGTCCGCGCGGCGCTGGAGAACGCCCCCGAGGACGAGCGCCCCGGCCTGGAACGCGCCTCGGCGATCATCGCCGAGGCCGCCACGGCCTCGGACGACGACCTGAGGGCACGCTGGGTACGCCGGCACCTGACCGCGGCGGGCGTGGACGGCCCGGCCGACTCGGTGGCCGCGATCAAGGCCCTGCGCGCGGCGGAACCGGGCCTCACGCTGGGCTGGGCGGTACGTCTGGCGCTCGCGGCGAAGTCGGCGGAGACGGCCATGTCCGGGGAGCCGCCGCAGCAGGCACGGGGCGCTTAGCGCACAGGGGCGTACCGGGCCGGCTGCTGCCTGGCTGTACCGCGCCGGGCCGCATCCTGCCTGGTCGGATCGGGCCGGGCTGCACCCTGCCCGGCCGGACTGGCCGGGTTGGACCGGGCGCGCCGACGGCGAGCGGCACGGCCGGTGGCGGGCAGTCGGCCCCGTTGCCCTCAGGCCGGTCAGCCCAGGCAGCACATCCCCGGAGGCGTTGACCTCTTGACCGGACGCGGCCGGGCCGGGCCGGGCCCGCGTAGGTCCGGGCTGGACGGGGTGGAGCCGGCGTCAGCCCCTCAGCTCGCGGGCGATCGTCTGCACCGCTGCGTGCGCCCGGCGCTGGAGGCCCGGGCCGAAAGTGATGCGGGTTGCCCCGAGGCGGCCCAGTTCCGCGAGGGGCGGGGCGACGGCAGGCGCACCGACGTTGATCGGGATGCCGGTCCCGGCGCGCAGCAGCGGCAGGTGCTCCGGTGGCACGCCGATCGGGTACACGCAGTCCGCCCCGGCCGCGGCGTACAGCCTGATGCGGGCGAGTGCCTCCGCGGGGTCGGCCACGCCGCGCAGATACGTGTCCACCCGTGCGTTGACGAACAGCGCGTCGCCCGCCTCCGCCCGAACCTGGGCCAGCCGGTCGGCATGCCGCCGCGGATCGCCGAGCACCTTGGTCGCCGGGTCGGAGTCCTCCAGGTTGCAGCCGACCGCGCCCGTCTGAAGGATCCGGGCCACCAGCTCCTTCGGGTTCAGGCCGTAGCCCGCCTCGACATCCGCTGTCACCGGGACATCGACGGCTCGGACGATACGGGCGACAGCCGCGAACATCTCGTCCGCGGGCGTCCGCCCGTCCTCGTACCCCAGCGACGCCGAGACCCCCGCGCTCGGCGTCGCCAGGGCAGGGAAGCCCGCATCGGCGAAGGCGCGGGCGCTCGCGGCGTCCCACGGCCCCGGCAGTACGAGCGGATCCCCGGCGTCCCGCCCGTGGTGCAGGGCGCGGAACATCTGTGCATGTGTCGTCATCTGCGGGCCTCCTCTCACAGCCGCCGTGAACCGGGCGTGTAGTGGCCGGGAACCAGGCGGGCGGTCACACCGAAACGGTTCCAGGCGTTGATCACCGTGATCGCCGAGACGAGATGGGCGAGTTCGGTCTCGTCGAAGTGCGCGGCGGCCTTCGCGTACACCTCGTCCGGGACGAAGCCCTCGGTCAGCACGGTCACCGCTTCCGTCAGCTCGATCGCCGCGAGCTCCTTGTCGGTGTAGAAGTGCCGCGACTCCTCCCAGGCGGAGAGCTGGACGATCCGCTCCACCGACTCGCCGGCCGCGAGTGCGTCCTTGGTGTGCATGTCGAGGCAGAACGCGCAGTGGTTGATCTGCGAGGCGCGGATCTTGACCAGCTCCAGCAGAGCAGGGTCGAGGTGCTGCCGGGCGGCGGAGTCGAGCTGCACCATCGCCTTGTAGACGTCCGGTGCGAGCTTGGCCCAGGCCAGGCGCGGGCCGTGCTCCGGCGCGTGGGCCTCCCGTGGAGGCGCAGCGGTGCCGGAGCCGCCGGTTGCCGTGATGCCGTTCTCGTTCCGCGTCGTCGTCATGGGGACGACCGTACGGGGACGGTGGCGCACCGGTATGGTCCATTTCCATGATGGATTCCCGGGCCACTTTCGGTGCGGACCTGCATGTGGAACTGCGCGGGACGGGACTGCGTACCGGGCTCATGGACGCCCTGCGGGAAGCCGTACGCACCGGGCGGCTGGCTCCCGGCACCCGCCTGCCGTCGTCGCGTTCACTCGCAGCCGACCTGGGGATCGCCCGCAACACGGTCGCCGACGCCTACGCCGAACTGGTCGCCGAGGGCTGGCTCACCGCCCAGCAGGGATCGGGGACCCGGGTCGCCCAGCGCTCCGCACCGCGCAGACCGGCCCCGCCCGCGGGCTCGGCCACGGCCCGTCCGGTACGGGGGCGCCCCACCTACAGCCTGATGGCCGGCACTCCCGACCTCGCGTCCTTCCCGCGCACGGAATGGCTGAAGGCGGCGCGGCGCGCCCTGACCGCGGCACCCCACGAGGCCTTCGGCTATGGCGACCCGCGCGGCCGCATCGAGCTGAGGACGGTGCTCGCCGACTATCTGGCCCGGGCACGCGGCGTGTACGCCGACCCCGGACGCATCGTCATCTGCTCCGGTTTCGCCCACGGCCTCATGCTCATGGGCAAGGTGCTCCGGGGGCGCATGGTGCGGGAGGTGGCCGTCGAGTCGTACGGGCTCGACGTGCACCGGGACCTGCTGACCGATGCGGGCCTGCGTACACCCGCGCTGCCCTTTGACGGGGTCGGCACCGACACGCGGGCGCTGAGCGGGCTCAAGGGGGCGGGCGCGGTGCTGATGACGCCCGCGCACCAGTTCCCGATGGGGGTGCCGCTGCACCCCGACCGGCGCGCCGCGGCCGTCGACTGGGCGCGCGGCAGCGGCGGGCTGATCCTGGAGGACGACTACGACGGGGAGTTCCGGTACGACCGCCGGCCGGTCGGCGCGCTGCAGGGACTGGATCCCGAACGGATCGTCTACCTCGGCACGGCCAGCAAGTCCCTCGCGCCGGGGCTTCGGCTGGCATGGATGGTGCTGCCCCAGCATCTGGTGGGGGAGGTGCTGGACGCGAAGGGCAGCGTCGACTGGGTGTCCAGCGCCCTGGACCAGCTGACGCTCGCCGAGTTCCTCGCCTCCGGCGCATACGACCGGCATGTGCGGAGCATGCGGCTGCGCTACCGCCGCCGCCGGGACCAGTTGGTGCGGCACCTGGCCGAACGAGCCCCGGGCATCCGCGTGAGCGGCATCGCCGCCGGCCTCCACGCGGTGCTCGAACTCCCGCCGGGCACCGAGCAGTCGGTGGTCCGCGCGGCCGCCTGGCAGGGCCTGGCCCTTGAGGGCGTCACCCGCTTCCGGCACCCGGACGCTCCGCCGGGCGACGGTGCACCGGTCGTCCGCGATGCGCTTGTCGTCGGGTATGCGACCCCGCCGGACAGTGCGTGGGCGGGTGCGCTGGACGCGCTCTGCGGGGCATTGGCGCAGGCCAGGGGTCTGCCCTCGGCAGGCTCCGCCGAGTGAGCGCCGTACCCGCCTGCCCGCCGAACACGCCTTCCGCGGCCGGTGCGCACAGACCTTGGGCAACGCGGAGCCGCCCGTGAAGCGGGACGAGGACGACGCCGCAGTCGTGGGTCCTCGTCCCTGGGCGCCTGACCTCCCACCCGCGTCCACCGCGGAGCGGAGCGCATCGATGACGACAACCCTGATCTTCGCGGCGGCGCTGCCGGCGGCGATCACCCGTTGCGTCGGGCCATGCGCGATGCGGTCGGTGCGTCCAGGAAGGGCGTGAAGGCTCCACCGCGGATCCGCCCTTGCGGCACGGCGGTTCACTCTCTTGCCGCAGGCTCACCGGCCTGCTCTCCCTGGGCGGGCAGCTCGCCGAACCTCGCCAGGGCCAGCGCCCCGGCCACGGCCACCACGAAGCCCGTGATCGCCAGCCAGGCCAGCCCCTCGCGGGTGCGGTCGCCCAGCCAGACGACGCCCACCACGGACGGGCCGATCGTTTCGGTGATGACCAGACCGGCGGTGGCGGTCGTCACCGAGCCGCGCTGCAGGGCGGAGGTGAGCAGCAGGAACGCCGCACCGCCGCCGACCAGCAGCGCGTACAGGGCCACGTTGGTCAGCAGCTCGGGCAGCGCGAGCGTGTCGATCAGGCGGACGGAGACCTCGACGACGCCGAAGCCGATGCCCGCGCCGAGCCCCAGGACCAGGGCGCGGGGCCGGTCGGGCAGCTTGCCGGCCACCGCGCCGAGGACCAGCACGCCGAGCGCCGCGCCCAGCATCGACCAGCGCAGCGCCATGGAACCGGCCCGGTCGCCCTCCGGTCCGGCGGCGAGGCCGAGCATGGCCATGCCGACACAGACGACGACGACCGCCGCCCACTCGGTGCGGCTGAGGCGGACATGGAGCAGACGGGAGGAGACCACGGCGGTGACAGCGAGGCTGGCGGCGAGCGCCGCGCCGACCACATAGATGGGCAGGGAGCGCAGGGCGACGATCTGCAGCAGGAAGCCCAGGCCGTCGAGCGCGAGACCTACGAGATAGCGCCACTGCCGCAGCGCGCGCAGCAGCAGCGCCGCGTCCACCCCGGAGCCGGATCCTGGCTCGGCGGCGCGTGCCGCCATCGCCTGCAGTACGGAGGCCGTGCCGAAGCAGACCGCGGAGCCGAGCGCACAGATCATCCCGAAGACCACAAAGCGACCCTAGAGGAGAGGCTTGGCAGACCCGGTTACCGGCGCGTGAGGCGGCCATCTAGTGTGTGGCGCGGCCGAACGGCCGGTTCACAGAGGGTTCTGTGGGGCCTGAGGGACGGGAGGGGCGGCAGATGACGCGACGCAGGCTGAGGTCGGGCACCGTGGTGCTCGGCGGCGTGGGGGTGCTCGCGGCGACGCTCACGTCGTGCGGTTCGGAGCCGGACGAGCGGTGTGTCGATCCGGTGACCTACGAGGTGCTGCCCGACTACGAGTGCGAGGACGACGGTCGCAGCAGCACGGGCCGCTACTACTACGGCGGCCGGGTCAGCGGTGACCGCGTCGAGGGCGGCAGCTTCGACAGGACCGCCGTCGACAGCGGCGGCTTCGGCGGCTCCAGCTCCGGCGGCGGCTGAGCACGGGCCCCCGCACGATGAAACGTCACACCATCGAGCCCCGTCCCGGCTGGCAGCAGACCGTCGAGGAACAGGGCCTCATCTACCCGCTGACCCGCTACCCGGACGGCTCCCTGCGCCCCTACTGGGACGAGAGCGCGTACTACGAATTCTCTCTGCCCGAGGTCGAGGCGCTGGAGGAGGTCGTCGAAGAGCTGCACGCCATGTCGCTGGCCGCGGCCGCGCACATCGTCGAGCAGAGCCGCTTCGCCGACCTGGGGATCACCGACCGCCGGCTGGCCCGGCGGGTCGCCGAGTCCTGGCGGCGGCGCGACGAACTCCCCTCGGTCTACGGGCGGTTCGACCTGCGCTACGACGGCACCGGCCCCGCCAAGATGCTCGAGTACAACGCCGACACCCCCACCTCCCTGGTCGAGGCCGCCAGTCCGCAGTGGTTCTGGATGGAGGAACGTTTCCCTGGCGCCGACCAATGGAACTCCCTCCATGAGCGCCTCGTCGACGCCTGGCGGCGACAGGCCCCCCTGCTGCCGCCCGGACCCCTCCACTTCGTCCACTCCGACGGTGACGAGCTGGGCGAGGACCTGATGACCGTCGCGTATCTGCGCGAGACGGCGCAGCAGGCCGGTATCGCGACCGAGGCGCTCTCCGTGGAACGGATCGGCTGGGACCGGCTCTCCGGGCGCTTCGTCGACGACCGGCTGCGCTTCCTGCGCAGCTGCTTCAAGCTCTACCCCTGGGAATGGCTGACCACCGACCGCTTCGGACCGCACGTCCTCGACACCCTGGACAACGGCGGCGGCACCGGCACCACCTGCTGGATCGAACCCGCCTGGAAGATGCTGCTGTCCAACAAAGCGCTGCTGGCGATCCTGTGGGAGCTCTATCCCGGGCATCCGAATCTGCTGCCCGCCTATCTCGACGGCCCGCGCGAACTCGCTGAGGAACGCGGCTATGTGACGAAGCCGCTGCTGGGCCGCGAGGGCGCGGGCGTCACGGTCCACGAGCCAGGCAGTGCGCCCGTCGTACGGGAAGCGGCCTGCTGTTATCAGGAGTTGGCCCCGCTGCCCGAGTTCGACGGCAACCGGGTGGTGCTCGGCGCGTGGGTCGTCGAGGACGAGGCGGCGGGGCTCGGCATCCGGGAGTCGGCGGGACTGGTCACGGACGAGTACGCCCGCTTCCTGCCCCACGTCATTCTCTAGGCCGCTGTTCCGGGCGGCGGTCCGCGGACGGCTCAGTCGGCCAGCACGGCCCTGAGCTGGTCCAGCCCCCAGTCCAGGTCCTCCTTGCCGATGACCAGCGGCGGGGCGATCCGGATGGTGGAGCCGTGGGTGTCCTTGGCCAGGACACCGCGGTCCATCAGCTTCTCCGAGATCTCCCGGCCGGTGCCCCGGCTCGGCGCGATGTCGACGCCCGCCCACAGCCCGCGGCCGCGCACCGCCTCCACGGCGCCGGTGCCCGTCAGCAGACCCAGCTCATGGTGCAGATGCTCGCCCAGCTCGGTGGCACGCTGCTGGAACTCGCCCGTGCGCAGCATCGCGATCACCTCCAGCGCGACCGCGCACGCCAGCGGATTGCCGCCGAACGTCGAGCCGTGCTCACCGGGCCGGTAGACCCCGAGGACCTCGGCGGACGAGACGACCGCCGACACGGGGACCACACCGCCGCCCAGCGCCTTGCCCAGCACGTACATGTCCGGCACGACACCTTCGTGTTCACAGGCGAACGTCTTCCCGGTCCGGCCCAGCCCCGACTGGATCTCGTCCGCGATGAAGAGCACGTTGCGCTCCTGGGTGATCCTGCGCACGCCAGGCAAATATCCGGCGGGCGGCACCAGGACGCCCGCCTCGCCCTGGATCGGCTCAAGCAGCACGGCCACCGTGTTCGCCGACATGGCCGTCTCGAGCGCGGTCAGGTCGCCGTACGGCACGATCTCGAAGCCGGGCGTGTACGGGCCGAAGTCCGCCCGTGCCTCGTGATCGGTCGAGAAGCTGATGAGCGTGGTCGTACGGCCGTGGAAGTTGTTCCCGGCGACGATGATCTTCGCCTGGCCCTGCGGTACGCCCTTGACCCGGTAGCCCCACTTCCGGGCGGTCTTCACGGCGGTCTCCACCGCCTCCGCCCCGGTGTTCATCGGCAGCACCATCTCCATGCCGCACAGCGCCGCGAGCTGCGTGCAGAAGTCCCCGAACCGGTCGTGATGGAAGGCACGGGAGGTGAGCGTCACCCGGTCCAGCTGCGTCTTGGCGGCATCGATCAGCCGGCGGTTGCCATGGCCGAAGTTGAGCGCCGAGTACCCCGCCAGCATGTCGAGATAGCGGCGCCCTTCGACATCGGTCATCCACGCGCCGTCCGCCGAGGCGACGACGACCGGCAGGGGATGGTAGTTGTGCGCGCTGTGCGCCTCCGCGGAGGCGATGGCAGATGTCGTCGTGGTCGACACGGGTTCTCCGATCGTCGGGACGGCCCATCCGGCGTGGGGGCGGGGTGGTGCCCTGTTTCTATCGTCGCGCGGACTGCGGACAGGGAAACCTCGCGCCCGGCGCGGCCGATAGTGTGAGCCGTGCGCACGGCGACCGGGTACGGGGAAGTGACCTCGAGGAAGCCGTGCGAGGGCAAACACGCGAGGTGTCGACCTCCCGTAGCCCCCGGCGCGGGACGGACCCCCAGGCACCCCGGGACCACGAGCGGCCATCATCGGATCGCCCCGGAGGACACTCATGACCCTTCCCCTGTCGCATCCCGCACTCACCGCGACCGACCCCGAGCTCGCCGCACTCGTCGCCGCCGAGGAGCAGCTCCAGGCCGACACCCTGCGGCTCATTCCCAGCGAGAACTACGCCTCCCGGGCCGTGCTGGAGGCCTCCGGCACGGTGCTGCAGAACAAGTACAGCGAGGGCTACCCGGGCCGCCGCTACTACGAGGGCCAGCAGAACATCGACCAGGTCGAGCGGCTCGCCGTCGCCCGCGCCAAGGCACTCTTCGGGGTCGAGCACGCCAACGTCCAGCCCTACTCCGGCTCCCCGGCCAACCTCGCCGTCTATCTGGCCTTCGCCGAGCCCGGCGAGACCGTGATGGGCATGGCACTGCCCATGGGCGGCCACCTCACCCACGGCTGGGGCGTCTCCGCCACCGGCACGTGGTTCCGCGGTGTCCAGTACGGAGTCCGCCAGGACACCGGCCTCGTCGATTTCGACGAGGTGCGCGAACTGGCTCTCAAGGAGCGACCCAAGGTCATCTTCTGCGGCGGCACCGCGCTGCCCCGGACCATCGACTTCGCGGCCTTCGCGGAGATCGCCCGCGAGTGCGGCGCGGTCCTGGTCGCCGATGTCGCCCATATCGCCGGCCTGATCGCCGGCGGCGCCCACCCCTCGCCCGTGCCGCACGCCGACGTCATCTCCACCACCACCCACAAGACCCTGCGCGGACCGCGCGGCGCGATGCTGATGTCCCGAGAGGAGCACGCCAAGGCCATCGACAAGGCGGTCTTCCCCGGTCTCCAGGGCGGCCCGCACAACCAGACCACCGCCGCGATCGCCGTCGCCCTCCACGAGGCGGCCCAGCCCTCCTTCCGCGACTACGCGCAGTCGGTCGTCGCCAACGCAAGGGCACTCGCCGACGAACTGCTCGCCCGCGGCTTCGACCTCGTCTCCGGCGGCACCGACAACCACCTGATCCTGATGGACCTCACCCCCAAGGAAGTGCCCGGCAAGGTGGCGGCCAAGGCCCTCGACCGGGCGGGGATCGTCGTGAACTACAACACCGTCCCCTACGACCCGAGGAAGCCGTTCGACCCCTCCGGCATCAGGATCGGCACCCCCTCCCTCACCTCCCGCGGCCTCGGCACCGAGCACATGGCCGCTGTCGCGGAGTGGATCGACCGGGGCGTGACGGCCGCAGGCGCAGGGGACGAGGAGACGCTGACCACCGTTCGCGCCGAGGTCGCCGAACTGATGGCCGCCTACCCGGCACCCGGCCTGACCATCTGACCCGGCCCGCCGTGCCCTGTCGGTGACCCGGC